>JANQKH010000752.1 GCA_028281215.1 Phycisphaeraceae bacterium
GCGGCGCGGGCGGCTTTTCCTCCGCGGTCGGCGAGATGGGCGAAAAGGTCGGCGCTTGTGTGCAACTGGATCAGGCGCCGTTGAAATACGACGGCCTCAGTTACACCGAGATATGGATCAGCGAAGCGCAGGAGCGCATGGTGCTCGCCGTGCCGCCGCAGAACATCAACAAACTTCGCGCCATGTGTGAAGCCGAGGACGTGGAGATGTGCGACCTTGGTCAGTTCGGCTGGAACAACGACGGCCCGGAAGGCCACGATCCCACCCTTGTGTTGAAGTACGGCGACACGGAAGTCGGCCGACTGTCCATGCGATTGATGCACGACGGCATTCCCATGCCGACACGCGAAGCGGTGTGGGGCAGCAGCCATCAAGGGACGGATACGACACAAACCCTCGATGGCTCGATGGCTCGATCCCTTGATCCCTCCGAAGCGCTAAAAGCATTGCTCGCGCATCCGAACATCGCCAGCAAGCATTGGATCATCAAACAGTACGACCACGAAGTGCAAGGTGGCAGCGTCATCAAGCCGCTCGTCGGCTTAGCACAGGACGGCCCATCCGATGCTTCGGTCGTACGTCCAAAGTTGGGCAGTAATCGTGGTGTGGCCGTCGGTTGCGGCCTCGCCCCGCATCTTGCCGAGAAGGCAACCGAATCGGGTTGGGCGACCGACGGCGATTCCTACTGGGCGACGCTCGCGGCAATGGATGAAGCGGTGCGCAATGTGGTATGCGCCGGCGCCGATCCGCAGCGCATTGCCGTACTCGACAATTTCTGCTGGCCCAGTTGTGACGATCCGAAACAACTGGGCGCCCTGGTCCGCGCCGCTGAGGCCTGCTATGACGGCGCGATGGCGTACCGCACACCCTTCGTCTCCGGCAAGGACAGTTTGAACAACCAGTTCACCACCGAATCGGGCGACGTGATTACCATCCCACAAACGCTACTGATCACCGCGATGGGCATCGTGCCGAACGTAACTAAGTGCCGCACGATGGACGCGAAACAGGCGGGCAATGTGCTATTGATCGTCGGTTCAACCACAGACGCCATGGGCGGTTCGCATCTGATTCAAATCCGAAATCCGAAATCCGAAATCCAAAATCAAACGATTCCACGCGTGGACCTGACCACCGGTCCGCTGCATGCGAAGGTGATCGCCGAACTGCTCACCGCCGGTCACATCGCTTCGATTCACGATTGTTCAGACGGCGGATTGCTGGTCGCCGCAGCAGAAATGGCGTTCGCCGGCCGCGTAGGGTTAGACCTCGACCTCGAAGGCGTGCCGTCGGACAGGGCACTAGCCCCGGCGGCCGCCTGTTTCGCTGAAACGCCGAGCCGGTATTTGCTGGAAGTGTCGCCGAGTCAACTCGACGCGGTGGTGCGTGTGTTGCGCGACGCCGGCGTGGCGCACGGTCAAATCGGCACGTTCGCCGAGCACGATCATCTCACTGTGCGCACGCCGGATCAAGGCCGCATCATGGAAGCGTCACTGGATGAACTGCGCGAGGCGTGGATGCAGCCGTTGGATTGGTAATGGATGTACCATCAAAAAGCCGCGCCAACTTTAGTCGACGCGGCTTCTTTTTGTGGTGGCATTTCGCCGGCTGTTCCAGATATCCCTCGACTGTATCCCCCAGACGCATCCTCCCGGATTGATCCCTCAGTTCAGCCGGCCAAAGGCCTCCCTGCCGCGTTCCGTGTCGCACGGAATTCCCTCGATGGCGGCGACGTTTCCCTCGGTTTCCCTCCGTATCCACCAGCGGCCTCCCCGAATGGGCGGCGAATCAATACACCACGGCCGTCGCGTCTTCGATGGATTCGATGACCTGACGCACGTGGAACGGTTTCTTGAGATAACCATCGAAGCCGTTGTTGAGCAGGTGTTGAGCCTGACCGTCGGTCAGCTTGCCGCTCATGGCGATGATTTTGGTCAGTTGCAGTTCGGAGTTGCCGCGCACGAGGTTGAGCACGGTTTCGCCGTTGATGTCGCCGAGGTGCATGTCGACGAGCAACACGTGCGGTCGGAATTTTTCACACTCCACGCCGGCGGCGAATCCGTTGTGCGCGGTATGTACTTCGTAGTTGGCCTGCTCGGAAAGCACCTTTTCGAGCACTTCGACGATTTCACTTTCATCATCCACGATGAGCACGCGCGTCTTGCCGGTCTGCAAACCGTCGAGCGGAATGTTGTGCTGCTTCATGAATTTGATGAGGCTGTTGAGGGGAATGCGGCGGTCTTTGGACCCGGGAATGCGGTAACCGCGCAGTTGGCCGGAATCGAACCATTTGCTGACGGTTCGCGGAGCGACGTTACAGATTTTCGCGACTTCACCGGTGGTAAGAATGTCTTTCTGACGAGCCATGTGCTTTCTCCTGCTCTCCAATCGGCCGAGGCCGATGCCTTCCAGATAGGTTAAGTATCGGCTTCGGATGTAACCGAGTTAACCGTCATGTTCGGGACAGGAATGAAAATTCATCCCAAAGGGGGACAAAAAATTCATCCCGATTGGCCCGACCGGAAATTATCGGTTCGGTTGACAGGTGACATGACCGGTGGACGAAGGGATTGCGCTAACACATTAGCCCCGCGCTCGGCCGGGGGACAACGCAACCGTTGCCTCAAGTTTGTCGGAAGACCGTCCCCGGGCGGAGCCTGGGGCTAAAGAGATGTCCGCTATGTTGCTCGCGCGTGTTAACCACCCGAAACCGGTGGGATCAGCGCGACTTCATCCGATTCCGATAACTGATGGTCCGGTTTAACGTACGTCATGTTCACCGCGACGGCGAGACTATCGCGAAATGCCGACGCTTGTGGATACCGACGGACCAGTTCATTGAGCAGGTCTTCAGCAGTGGCATCGTTCGGCAAGTCGAACGACACCTGATCTACACCCAAGCGGTCAGCCAACGATGCGAATACCAATGCTTTGATGGTCATGTTGAAATCGCCTGGTTCCTAACGACGCAACACTCACAGCGTAGCGGCAATCACGCGACGGTATCAGTCACAACAATGCGCCAGACACGATAGGCAAAAACGGAACACGTTTCCCGGGTTCGACCGGCTCATCGGACTGCGGCAACCGCACCCAGCCGGCGGCGTTGGCGGTGTGCATCAGGTCACCGGAGCCGTGCCATTTGACCGGCGTTGCTCTGTCCTGCTCATTCAACCGCACCGCGCGAAACAGTTGCCGCGCCGACTTAGCGACCATCACTTCGTTGACCATCACATCCCGCCACGGCAACGCACCGGACAAGCCGAGCATGCGTTGGAGCACCGGCCAGACGAACAGGTGCGCCGTCGCCAGCACGCTCACCGGATTGCCCGGCAGGCCGATCACCAGTTTGTCCTGTCCGGTGCCGCCGCCTTCGCCGGATTGCAATGCGGAGGGCGACGCTTCAATTTCAGGTCGCGGGCCGGCGACGAACAACGGCTTGCCCGGTTGAATCGCCACGCCATGCAGGATCACGTCCAGCCCGAGTTTTTGCCACGCCCACGGCAACAGGTCGCGCTGTCCCGCGCTGTCCCCGCCGACAGTGACCACCAAGTGCGAATGCGACAGCGCTTCGCGCGCCGCGGCGAGCGTCTGTTCCGGTTCGTCCGGCACGTGCACGTGTTCGATCAACGGCGTGCCCAGCGCCTGAAAAAACGCCGCAAGCATCGGACCGTTCGAGTTGCGAATCTGCTGACTTTCCAATGCATCGGTGGGCATGTCGAACGGTTTGACTTCATCACCCGATGTGAGCAGCGTGATGCGCGGCAATGTCGACACCTCGACTTCACCTGCGCCGACTGCCGCCGCAATGCCGACGTGCGCCGGTCCGAACATCGTTCCTGATTCCACAACAGGTTGCCCCGCCTTCGCGTCCGCCGCTTGCGGATGAATATTCTGGCCGGGTTCAATCGATTCAACGTTGAACGACACGCACTCGGCGCCGCGGTCTTCACCGACCTCGCACTGTTCGATCGGAATCACGGCGTCAAACGTCTCCGGCACCGGTGCGCCGGTGGCGATGCGAATCACACCCGCGCGGCTGCTCAGTGATTCCCAACCGCGCTGCCCCGCCGCAACGCCGCCGGTCACGCCGTAAACACTACCGGACACAAACTCCGCCGACCGGATGGCGAATCCGTCCATCGCCGAACGATTGAACGGCGGCTGATCGCGGTCGGCGACCAACGTCTGCCGCAATACACGGCCCGCCGCCGACACCAGCGAGATACGTTCAGTGGGCAATGTCGGTGCGAACGACAACACGCGTGCCAGCGCATGGTCGTAGTCCGGCAACACCGCATGGCGTTGAGAATCAGTCATGGTTCATATTGCTTTCGTTTGCCTGACTCGGCGGCCGCTTCGGCGTTTGCACACTGACGCCTGCGATCGACATGAACACGTCGCCATGTCCCAACCCGGGCAGGTTGTTTTGCCAGAGGATGCGACCCGTCGCGGCGTCGAGCGCGAACACGTGCCCGCTGCAACCGGCGTAAACCACGTCGTCTTTGTCGATCACGCGCACGTCCGACCCGGTGGTGGCACGGAAGAAGCCTTCCATCAGCCGTGTGCGCCAAAGTTCATCACCCGTGTTCGGATCGATCGCCGAGACATGGCCGTTGGTTCCGATGTAAAGCCAGGGCATGGGTTCAACTCCGTTTGCGGCGTTTGCGTGGTTTGCTGTGTGCAAGTTGGCATCGTATCAAATCCTAACGCGCCATCGTTGCCGCGCGCCGCCGCGCCACCTACACTCCACACATGATTCGAGCCATCGTCTTTGATTTCGACGGCATTATTGCCGACACTGAACCGCTGCACTATGAAGCATTCCTGCGAATCGTGAAGCGCAATTTTGATATCAGTTTCAGCTACGACGATTACCTGCGCGATTACGTGGGCTTTGATGATCGCGATGGGTTCCGCGCGATGGTCGAATCAAATGCATCAAAGCAAACCACAACCACGCTCGACACCCCAATGCTCGTCAGTATGATCGCCGACAAGGCGCGCGAATTCGAAGCGATCGTCGCCGAGGGCGTCACTCCCATCGCCGGCGTGCTCGACTTCGTTCCGCAAGCGAAGGCGGCGATGCCGATCGCGATCGCCAGCGGCGCTTGCCGCGCGGACATTGATGTCATTCTCCAAGCGTTGAACCAAACCGACACCTTCACCGACATCGTTTCGGCCGACGACGTAGCAAGATCGAAGCCCGATCCGGAGACCTACCGCCAAGCCGTCGCCCTGCTGGCCAAGCGACTGCCCGATCTGCAACCATCACACTGCGTGGCGATTGAAGACACCGCCGGCGGCATCGAATCGGCCCGCGCCGCCGGCCTGCACGTCCTGGGCATGACCACCACCACCCAAGCCATCGCCCTCCACCGCGCCCACCGCGTCATCCAAAACTTTGAAGGCTTGACCGTCGAGCAGTTACAACAGTGGTTCGGTTGATCCGATCACAGGTAACCATTTTCTTTTGCCGATAGGAACACCGAGGTCGCGAGAGAGGATGTGAGAGCACCAAGGTCGGTTTAGGGGGTGAGCATCATGTGGAATCAACGAGGCTGAGCGCGCCTGGAACCAATCCCTTAATTCGCTTCCTCACCAATCTCCTATAAACTCGGTGCCCTCGGTGTTCCGAAAAGTAGAGAAAGCAAACCCACGGACGGAATAATGAACGACGCACCCCTCATGCTCAGTGTCAGCGGCTTGCGTGGCTTGATTGGCCAATCGCTGACACCCGAAGTCGCCACGCGCTATGGCGCGGCCGTCGGTTCCTGGTTCAATGCACACCAACAAGGCGCGGCCGCACACGTCGTCGTCGGCCGCGACAGCCGACCGTCCGGGCAGATGATCGAACTTGCTGTCACCGCCGGCCTGATCAGTGTCGGCTGCCGCGTCACCCGCGTTGGCATTGTCACCACGCCGGGCGTCGCCATCATGGTCGAACACCTGCAAGCCGACGGCGGCATTGTCATCACCGCCAGTCACAACCCCATCATCTGGAACGGCATCAAAACCCTGCGACACGACGGCGTCGCCCCACCGCCCGACCAGGCCCAACAGATCATCGATCGTTTCCAGAACAACGATGTGCACTTCGCCGACGTGGAATCGCTTCAGCCCGCGGCGTCCGATGACACCGCCTGCCGCGTGCATGTCGATCGCGTGTTGCCGCACGTCGATGTCGGTGTGATTCGCGCGGCGAAACTCAAAGTCGTCGTCGACAGCGTGCAAGGCGCCGGCGGACCGGAAGCGAAACTGCTGCTCGATGAACTGGGTGTTGAACTGGTCCACCTTTGGGGCGAGCCGACCGGCCTGTTTCCGCACACGCCGGAACCGATCAAAGAAAACCTGACCGCCCTGGCTGACGCCACGCGCGAACACGGCGCAGACTTCGGCTGCGCACAAGACCCCGACGCCGACCGCCTTGCCATCGTTGACGAACAAGGCAACTACATTGGCGAGGAATACACCCTCGCCCTGTGCGTCAAACACCTGCTCGAACAAACGAGCGACGGCGCGAAAGGCGCGACACTCGCCGCCAACCTTTCCACCAGCCGAATGATCGACGACCTGGCCGAACAATACGGCGCGAGGGTCATCCGCACGCCCGTCGGTGAAGCCAACGTCGCCGCCGCCATGCGCGAACACGAAGCCATCGTTGGAGGCGAAGGCAATGGCGGCATCATCTGGCCCAAAGTCATCCACGTCCGCGACAGCCTCGTCGGCATGGCGCTCATCCTCGAAATGCTCGCCAAACGAAAGCAACCGCTCAGCACCATCGCCGGCGAAATTCCAACCTACGCCATCGTGAAAGAAAAAGTCGACGTTGACGAAGCCTTGCTCACACGCATGAACGACGCGCTGTCAAACGCCTTCGCCAACGAAACGCTGAACACCGCCGATGGCGTGCGCATCGACTGGCCGAACCGATGGGTCCACGTCCGCGCCAGCAACACCGAACCCATCATCCGCCTGATCGCCGAAGCACCCGATTTCGATGGCGCCCACGCGCTGATTCAGCAGGTGCGTGATGCGCTGGGGTTGAACCAACCTAGCGCAGCGGTGTGAATCTATCCTTTCGACTTTCGCTCACCCAATCGCCCCAGCGCGCCGATTGCTGACTCGGTGATGGCCGGACCGCGGCTGCCAGAGGCCAACTTCATGAGGACGCGCACCGCTTCGGGCGTTCCGATGTGTTCCAGCACCATCAGGCTTCGCAACGGTCGCCACAGGGTGACCGAACGCAGGGGATTGACAGGATGACGAAGTAACTTTTCGCAGCGAAGCCGGGTTTCTTCAGATACGCCATCGACCGCCATCGCTTTCCGAAGATACGGCCGGGCGGCTTCGCGAAGCGATTGCAGCTTAAAGCTCGCCCGTTCACGTGTCGTGTATTCGTCATCATCCAACTGATCAATCAAATCCAAAATCTGCTTTTCGCGAATCACCGCTGGCTGAACGCGATTATCAATCCATTTCACGGCGGTGTCACCCAGACGAATCATCGACCACGCAGCAAGATGTGCTTCCTCTGCATCGCTTCCGCCGAGAGATTCCCAAGTCTGCTCCAGATCATCTGGCCCCGGGGGTGCATCCTTGCGCCGTGTCCATGGATCAGTCGACCATAGCAGCGCATCGAAGCCGGATGTCAGAATTTGCGATTGACTCACATCCAAACCGAGTACGTAACTGGGGTCAGCCTGCCATCGCTCAACACGCTTGCCGGTAATGGTTTCGTAGACGTGGACGATTCCACCATCATAGAACGCCACGAGTACGAATCGCTCATCGGGTGTCAGTACGGCGGTCGTGGTCGCACCCGATTTGTCGAGCATATCGAGAATGACCTTGCCTGTTTCCATGTCACGCAGGTGAAGGTTGTGATCCTCACGAATGAACGCGTGTCGTCCATCCGCCAAGGGCAACACCTGCCGAAAATAGCGGTCCATGTTCTTGGCGACCTGGCGTCGCCGCTTCGTTTTTCGATCCAGCGCGAAGAGTTGGTGATAGCTGGTGACGTAGACCTCGGTTTCATCCCAGCTGAAGGTCGCGCTGGTGTATGTCGTCACCGTTCTGTCTTCTGATTTGTAGCTGTAAACAGGCTTACCGGTTTCAAGCGACCACCATCCCGCCTTCTTGTTGTCCTGCGCGATCGCCACCAGTTTGCCGTCAGTCGAAAGGTCGTAGCCCATGATGCGTTGGCCGTCTGTTTTGATCGTCAAAGCAACGCGCTGGTTAGGGATGTCCCACAATCGGAACACGGGCGGATTGGCATTCGCGGTGGCAATCCCGTTCGACTGATTCAACAGTTTCAACAGATTCGGCACGGTATCCATGTTGTTGGCCGCGCCGAATTTTTCCAGCCGCTTGCCGGTTGCCGTGTCCCATTGTCGCAGTGTGCCCTGATCAACCGTCCAAACCGATCGGCCGTCTCTGGCAATCTGTGCTCCCGATGCAGGCATTCGGTGCTGTGGCTGGCGAGGCAGTCGCAGTTCACCCGTGTTCACATCACGAATTTCCAAGAGGTTTGAAAAACTCACCAGGTAATACTGCTGCAAACCGATCCTGGTCGGATCGATTTGCGACACAGTCCATTTCCGGTCCGGTGATAAACCGACAAACTGCGAAAGGGAACGTTCGAGTGGAATCACTTTCTTGTCGTCAGACAACAACCGAATGGAAGCCTTGTCTCGCGACAGTTCCGTCTTCGCTGACAACGGCTTGCCGGTTTGCATATCGTAGATCGTCATCACACCGGACATCGAGGTCGTGATCAGATATCGCCCATCAACCGACCAGACCGCGCGGCCGACCGCTGGGGTTCGATACGGCTCAGGCTTTGGCGGTTTCACCGCGTCAGCCGACAGCAATAGCTTTTCATTCTTATCGATCCGGTAAACCTGCACGCCGCCATCAAGACGCCCCACCGCCAGTTTGTTGCCGTACACCGTGACGACCGTTGCGCGTTTTTTGCCGAACGTCTTTACCGGTTTGCCGGTCTTCACATCCCAGAGCCTGGCAACGTCGCCGCTGGTCACCACGTGCTTGCTGTCGGGCGTGAAACTGATCGAGAACTGCAACTGGTCTTCACTGGAAATCCTGGGATCCATGAAGCCTCGCAAACGCATCTCGGGTTTTTTCTTTGGCTCATGGGTGATGGAATGCCTGACTCGAAAATTCTCAACGTCTATCAAGTCCAACCGGAAGTGGTGAAAATGCCCTTCGATGTAGTTGATCCAACCCGCTGCCACCGTCTTGCCATCCGGTGAATAGGCCAGCGCGTGCGCCGAAGCCTTTAACCTGATGCGCCGAATCAACACGCCATCGGAACTGCGCCAGAAAAACAGGTCACTAAAGACCGTACTGGCAATCACCTTCCCGTCAGGAGAAATCGCCAGCGATTGCGGCGCCCCGGGATGTCGAAGACGCATCGAACCGAAACGCATCACGGCGCCGCGCGGCAACTCGAAGCCATATTGATCACGTCGCAGCTTGGGACGTTGCTCTGCCCAGCCAACCGACACGAGAGGCGACCAGCCGATAACCATCACAATGAGAAAGAGAATACGAAACAAGGGATTGCCCAGTTGCATGACCCCAACTTTACAGGATGTGCAGCAACAACGAACCCATCGTTACAGAGCCTTTACATGTCGCCCTTTAGCTCCGGGCTCCACCCCGTGACAAGACAAACTCAGCATCCAATCAATCCCTCATCACCCGGGCGGAGCCGGTGGCTAAATAATAAGGGCGGGTCCGCTGCGCTTGACCCGCCCTACGTGGTGATTGAAACAACACTTACACCTTCACATGCAACATCCAAGGTGTGAACTTGCCGGTCTGCGCGTTCGGCGGCGAAACCGGATCGATGTAAAGCCGACCATCGACCTCTGTCATCCGCAACACAATCGCGTGTTTGTCTTTGTTCTGTTGCGTGTTGACGATGCACAGCACCGTTTTGCCGTCGTCCGCCAGTTGAATGTTGTGAATGCCGAGCACGGGCACGATTTCCATCGGCAAATCACCCTGCTCCAGGTTGTGTTTCTTCAGGTATGCCGGGCTGATGTAATCACGCAGATTGTGCCGCCGCTCCTCAGGCCCGGTCTGCCGACGCATGGCCACACAGAACGTTTTGCTCAACGCGACCTTCATCGTGCGCAATTCGCGATCCCCCTTCACCGCACGGAATCCATGACGCAGCCCACCATCATCAGCGGGCTCGGCCGCAACCACCATCGGTGACAGGGCAACCATCAACACGAGGACAAGAGATCGAATCATCATGAAGCTCCTAATCTGGGGCGAATGAGAATGAAGGAACTGAACGAGGCATCGTAGACGTGGAATCAAAACCGGTGGGTAACGGTTGCGTCACATGCGATCGTCGAGTAGCAAGCGAATCCATACTCGCATTTTGTTTGGATTCCGGGTACGGTAGTGGTATACTCTGATTGTTAACCGCTCTAGCAGCCATGCCCGCCCATCCGTAGAATCAGGTCATGAGCGACACCAACGAAAACGCGGCCCGAATCGTCAGGGAATCCACGTCCGACACTGACACGCCTCTGCCTGCCGATCTGGAGGCAGCCTGGGCGGAATGGTCCAAGGGGATCAAGAAGGTGGACGAACGGGGGATGGAGTTGTTGCGAGCGGCTTTTGAGGTGGCTTGGAAGGCGGGGTTTGAGGCGGGGCGAAAGAAAACCCCGCATGAGCGGGGTTAGTTTTCGTCATTGGGTTGCGTCTCATCGACAACGATAGCTGACTCAAAAACTTCAAGCATTTGTTTGAAATTCGCAAATGCTTCTGAGGACATATGCGGAAGGTTAACCACCTGTACCTTTCCCGGTCCCATGAGCACGCTAATGGGCACACCACCGGGGTCATTGTTGAAATTAGGATTGACTGGTGGGTTTTGCACTGGAGGTTTATCCTTTTCGACCAATGTCGGCCTCTCAATTGTCAGTTCATCGACCGGGATTCCTGTATCGCTTTCTTCCACAAATGCCCAATTCCCGCACTCTGAAACCCCTGTCACACGACGGGGGCTCGAAAACTGCATTTGCCCCTGTGAGGTCCATTGAACGAAGTCGCCAATATTGATTTCCTGTTTAACATCATCGTCAATGTCGTTTGGGGCATGGGACATTGTACCATCCAGCCCTGCAAATTCCATAGAGTTCCGAAAATCATCAATACAAGAATCAACAGCCTTTTCGTTAAAACTTCGCTCGATAAGCAAATAGCGCCGAATTGTCGGATTGGGAGCCAGCCCCTCATCTGTATTGAACTGCTCCCAAAGCTGCTTATATAGCGTCGGGCTAAGGGCCGCTTTCTGCATCAACTCTTTGCGATCATCTGCGTCAAGAAGAATCCTGAACGCGGCGTCAGACAGTTTAACTTCGCGGCCATCTCCCTTGCCCCTGGTATCCAACAGATCAAATGCAGAAAGTGCGGCAACACACTGATTGCCAGCACTTCCATGCTCTTTGTAACCCCAAAGCTTTTGCGCATCACCGATGGGTACAAAATGGCGTTGATATTCGGTTTGCAGCGACTTGGCGCGATCCAACGCCTCCTTCAATCCAATCATCGGGTAGTTCGGACTGCGTGTTCGTTTGGCCATCAGATGGCTCCTTTCTGTTCTGCGACCCTAAACAATAGGCTACCGCTGAACATCTGTCAACAGGCTACGTCTGGACGGCATCGGGTTTAGAAAATTTCATGGCTATTTTTACGCCTCTGCTATTGACGTTCCTGTTGGCCGGCCATATCATGGTGCCGAATAACTGACCCAGAGGTCAGAAGGGAGCGCAGATGCCATGACCAGAATAAAAGCAAGGTTCCCCTGAAGTGCAGTCGGTTGTCTGTCAGGGGAACCGGGTAGGCTCGGAAACGAGCAAGTGGGTCAGGTTTGGTGGCAGCCGAACCTGATCTGCGAGGCAGCCGCGAGGAAAGTACCCGGCGGGGGCTTAACGGCCCCCGTTGGGAATTTGAATCATCGGCATTTTACGGCAGTTGGACGCGGAAGGAAAGCATTTCATGCGAAAACTCAGCACCGAAAAACGAGCCATGATCCTGAACGCCC
>JANQKH010000791.1 GCA_028281215.1 Phycisphaeraceae bacterium
ACCGGACGGCAAACCTCAAATTCTCCTCGACGGCTGGGGCCAACAGGATACGCACGAAACGCTCAACAGTTTCACGTGGGGGCCGGACGGCTGGCTGTATGGCTGCCACGGTGTGTTCACGCACTCGAACGTCGGCAAACCCGGCGCGACAAACGAACAACGCACGCGCATCAACGCCGGTGTCTGGCGGTTGCATCCACGCAGCCACAAGTTTGAAGTGTTCGCCCACGGTACAAGCAACCCGTGGGGCATTGCGTTCGACGAGCATGGACAGATGTTCATCACTGCGTGCGTGATTCCACACCTGTATCACATCGTGCAGGGCGGGCGATACCAACGTCAGGCCGGGCAACACTTCAACCCATATGTGTATGACGACATCAAGACGATCGCCCAAACGTTGCATTACGTCGGTAACCTGCGTGAACATGCGCACTGGGGACACACCAACAAACCCCCGGCCAGCACACTCGAAGCCGGCGGCGGCCACGCCCACGCCGGCGCGATGATCTACCTCGGCGGCGCCTTTCCCTACACCTACAACCATCGCGTGTTCATGAACAACATCCACGGCGCGCGGATCAACATGGATGAGTTCGAATCGCGCGGCTCCGGCTACACCGGTCGATATGTCGGCGACTTCGCCATCGCCAATGATCAATGGTCGCAGATCATCGATTTGAAATATGGACCCGACGGGCAGGTCTACATGATCGACTGGTACGACAAAAACCAGTGCCACCGCCATGATCGCAACCTGCACGACCGTACCAACGGCCGCATCTTCCGCGTGAAATACATCGGCGATGACGGGGAGTGGAACAAGGGCGGCAAGCCGGTGAAGGTGGATCTCTCGAAGAAAACCGACGCCGAACTGGTCGCTTTATTGCAACACAAAAACCACTGGCACGCGCGGATGGCGCGTAAGGTGATTCAAGAACGGTTGTTTGATACTTCGCGGTTGGGCGAAGCCAATGCCGCCGTGCTGCAACTGCCCGGCAGGCTGAAAAAGATGTCGCTCGACTGTGAATACGACACGCCGACGCGATTGCACTTCCTCTGGGCGATCAACAGTTTTCACAGCTTCGACGAAACGTACGCGCTCGAAATGCTGGCCCATGAAGGCGAATGCTGCAACTACACGCGCGGCTGGACCGTACAGTTGCTCTGCGAAAACGCTGCAAAAAAAAGCGTCAGCGATGCCGTGCATAAACGTTTCGTCGAACTCGCGAAAGGGCCTTACTCGAAGGTGGACCGGCTTTACCTCGCCGCCGCGCTTCAACGCTTGCCGCACGCGCAGCGGTGGGCGATCGCCGAGGGGTTGGTCTCGCATCCCGACGATGCCGACGATCACAACCTGCCTTTGATGATCTGGTACGGCATTGAACCGTTGATTGAAAAAGACAAAGCCCGTGCGGCACAACTCATCGCCAAAACGAAGATTCCCCTGCTCCGGCAATACATCGCCCGCCGCATCACCGGCGCAACCGCGACACCATCACCGAAGGTTCGCCTCAACTACAAAGTCAAAGACGCCATCGAAGGCGAGTCGATGAAAATCGTCAGCCTCACCGGCGGACAAGCCAAGTCGCAGAAGATGAACCCGTTCCCCAAAGACAAATGGTCCGGCGTCGATCACCTCTGGTGGCTCAACGGCAAACCCGGCGACAAACTCACGCTCGAATTCAACGTCGCCAAAGCCGGCAAGTACAAAATCCACGCCGTGCTCACCAAAGCCCACGATTACGGCATCGTCCAACTCCACCTCAACGGCCAAAAACTTGGCAAACCCATTGACGGCTACAACGCAGGTGACGTCATCACCACCGGCGTGATCAAACTCGGTTTACGCGAACTCAAAACCGGCAAGCAACAACTGATGATCGAATTGGTCGGCACGAACCCGAACGCGACGAAGCGATTTATGGCGGGGTTGGATTATTTGAAACTCATTCCTGCTGACTAAGGCTTGGGTGGGATGGGCGTCTCCCCCATCGCGGATCAACGAGACAGACGAGACGCCTGTCCCACCAACCGGAGAAGAGTTTCAGACAAGTCGTTGATCAGTCACTACGACTCAACCTGTTCCTCTGATTTCTCCGCATTCGGGGCATCCGTGTCTTCCCACGTCCCGTGCTCCTTCAGCTTCCGCAGCGCAAACTCACCCAACGGGTCGGCGTGCTTGACGCGCAGGCTATCCCTGAATTCGCGGGCAAAGTCACGCTGGTACACCGCGTTCACGACAGCCGTCACACTCATCGCAATCAACGCGCCGATAGTTGCCAGCAACATGTCCTTGTGGGCGTCCCATTCATCGCCTTGCGTGCCCAGGTAATGATGATCGCCCTGGGCGACAACCTCGGCGTAAATCCATTCGATCAGTTCGTACAACATTGACGTACTCATCGTCACATCGAGCGGCAGAAAGTAACCCCAGAACCCACGCACGTTGGCGACGCGAAGAACGCATTCACGGATGGGATACGCCAGCAACAGGCCGTAAAGAAAGTGAATCAAACGGTCATAGTGATTGCGCTGCCCCTCATCCCCTTGCGTGAACTCATGGCCATTGATCGCCGACCACCATTCCCGATACGGCACCTCGGAATAGGTAAAGTGCGCCCCGAGGGTATGCAGGCAGGCATACACAAAAATCAAGGTGTATGAAATGCGCGAAAGCGGCAGGTATCGGCCGGTGACGAACAGAAGGCCGATGCCAAGCACCGCCAACCCGTTCTCCACGGCCCACGTTTGTCGATGGTACACGTCGAATGCCAGCACAAACTCCCACAACAGCCACAGCGCGAACAGTACCAAGGCGTAACGTTGATGGGCGGTAACCTTCACGTGAGTGATTTTACGAGTAATCCATGTCGATGTCGCGCAGCAAGGGATGACATCGTCATCAACGCGCGGTCAATCTCGGCGGACCGGCAGCGCTCGCAATCAGCAACCCAACGATCACACCCGCGATGCCGGCAACCGGATCGGTCATGTCCATCAACCGGCTGCGGATCGGCCACTGTGCAAGCTCCGTCGCAATGACCAAACCAATGCAGAGCACCAACACCCCGCCGACGCCGCGACCATCGCGACCCGTGAGCATGCGATTTTCCCGCGCCGCGCGAAGCAGCGCCGCCGCCGCCAGCGTAAACAACAACAGATTCAGTCCCGCGCGTTTGAGTTCGGTGATCGCCTCGGCACGCCGATCCACCAACCCGGCCGTCTCTGTCCTGCCGGAATCGCCCGCCAACCACGCCCGCGTCTTGGCGAACGGCGTGCCGGCCTGCTTCGTCTGATAGAACAGCGACTCTTTGAGATAAAACGTCTCCGGCGACGCATCGAACGGCGCCGTGCGCGCAGCGAGCAAGATCAACAACACAAACAAAGCCCGCCGCGCACGTACGCGAACACTTAGCCATGCCGCCGTGCGACGCCAATTCGATGTCAACCGCGGCGCCAGCGTCAAGCCGATCATCGCACCGACCACACCGCCGGCCGTGTTCGCCGACAGATCAATCAGCGAACTCTGCCGGCCGGGCAACCACATCTGCACTGTTTCACCCGCAAGGCTGAACAATCCCGAATCAATGCCCACCATCACGATGATGCCGAACCCCATGCGCGGCCACCAGCGTTTCAACACCCACGCCCCCATCATGCCGCATGGCACAAAAAGCATGATGTTCGACAACGTGTTGAGCTTGTGGATTTGCCGTTCGGCCAACCATTCCGTCTGCTTCTGGGCAACAAAGTCAAACGGATAAAGCAACAGCCACGCGGTCATGCACGCCACGCCGAGCAACAGCAGCGCCTGCCAACCCTGGCCCGGCAACGGTTCTACTGCGTCGCCATTGATCGTCGAATTGCCAAGCTGTTCATTCAAAGGTCAATCCTGGATGCAATACGACTTCTGTCGGCACAACGGGCGGCCACGCTAAACTGTGGTGTCTCATTCGGCGAGAACCTGTCATGCAACATTTCAAGTGGACCATCCTGACATTGGCTTGCGCGGCTCTTCCCGCATGTTCCTACGAAGGCCGATGGAACTGGCCGGGTGATGCCGACCCCCTCGCCCCGCTTGATGCGGTGAACCCGCGGCCGCATGATCCACCCGCAGCAACGTTTTCCATCGTCGCGTATGACCCGCAGACGCAGGAACTCGGTGTGGCGGTCCAGTCGAAGATTGTCGCCGTCGGCGCGGTCGTGCCCTGGGCGAAGGCCGGCGTCGGCGCCGTCGCCACCCAAGCGTGGGCCAACACATCCTACGGCCCCGACGGTTTGAAACTGCTGACCGACGGAAAGTCGCCGAATGACGTGATCAAAATCCTCACCGAAAAAGACCGCGGCGCGGCGGCACGACAACTCGGCATCATCAACGCCAAAGGCGAAGCCGCCACCTTCACCGGCGAACGATGCAACGCGTGGGCGGGCGGCATGGTCGGCAAACACTTTGCCGTGCAAGGCAACATTCTCGCCGGACAAGACGTCGTCAAAGCGATGGGCAAGGCATTCGAAAACACGCAAGGCGACCTCGGAGAGCGCATGATCGCCGCCCTGCTCGCAGGTCAGGAAAAAGGCGGTGACCGCCGCGGCAAACAGTCGGCGTCACTGCTTATCGTCCGGGAACGCGCCGGCTACGGTGGACGCAACGACCGCTATCGCGACATCCGCGTTGACGATCACAAAGAACCGATCAAAGAGCTCCTGCGCGTGTACCGCCTGCACAAAGAAATGTTCCCGCCACCCCGGTAGAAAAAACCTTCACCAAGCGCATCACCCTTCCCGCCCCGGCTCGACTTTGTCCGGTGCCGCCGCTGGCATTTCACCTTCGGCTTCAACAATGTCACTGAACCCCACCCCGTCCACACTGCGGCGAAGCAACGCGTAGATCCACGATTGGGCGCAACTGTAAAAACTCACACCGTACGCGTAGAGCAACGCGACCAGTCCGAGCACCCAGAAGCGAATCAGCCAGGCGCTCAGCGCGCCGGTTCCGTTGAGGGCCTCGTAGTCAATCGGCGGCGTGGGGTTACCCGGCGTTGGCGCGGGCATTAATTCTTCAAACCGATCCACGCCCATCAGGTTGTCCGCCACCACCCATTGCCCCATTACTTTGTGCGTTACCCAGAGCGTCAGGAACAGGACGAACCCGAGAAAAAGATACGTCACCGCGCCGTACACCGTGGCGACCATCGAATAGAAAAGCCAGCGCCACGGCCGGTTCAAGACGTAGGACGCGCCGCGGGAAACTGCATCAAACACACCCGCGCCTTCAAACGAAATGGCCGGATAAAACAGTTGGAATCCGCCGATCATCACAAAGATGGCGAACGCCAACGCAAACCCCGCTGCCAGCGCGACGAAGAACAACGCGCCGCCAATGATGTCGAGCACCCAACTGAACAACACCACGCCAGCAATCATCATGAACAGCGACACAGCCCCGATCACAAACGCCGGTGCGATTGGCACGAAAAGATACGACCACCACTGCTGACGGACGAAGCTTTGCGCATCGGCGAGCCCAAGGCGCGTGTGCCGGGCGGTCTGCATCGCCGTCATCCGCGACAACGCCGCGCCGAAGTAGGACC
>JANQKH010000076.1 GCA_028281215.1 Phycisphaeraceae bacterium
ACGCGTTCACAAATGAAAACCCGCGGAAAGGGGCGATATGCTCAAAAGCCAACTACTGCATCCACAAATCCTCGAATCGCTCGGCCGCGCCGGACACACCTCGCGCATCCTCATCGCCGACGGCAACTACCCCGCGTCCACCACACTCGGCCCCAACGCGAAACTCGTTTCACTCAACCTGAGTCCCGGCGTGGTTTCATGCACCGACGTGTTGACCTCGCTCATATCCGCCGTGCCCGTCGAACAAGCAAACGTGATGGCTTACGCCAGCGAGGGCTCCTATGCCCTTGACGCCGACCCGCCGATTTGGAACGACTACCGCTCCATCTTCAACCAGACTGACATCAAATTGGAACTTGAACCAATTGAACGATTCGCGTTTTACGACACCGCGCGCCAACCGGATGTGGCGCTGGTGATTGCAACCGCCGATCAGCGCGTGTACGCCAATCTGTTGCTGACCATTGGCGTGGTGTTTCCCAACAAAACACAATAAACCAACACACGGTAAGCGCCACCCACCAAGAAACCGGCAAGTGTGAGTGCCCGAAACCATCAAAAACCCCCGACACCTGCCGAGGGTTTGTCGCATTTCTATGTTGCTGTTGACGTGAACAGAGACCAAGTCAACTAAGCATCATTCCTTAGGCTTAACGCCGAACTGTTCAGCCAGTTCGATGACCATGGTGCGGATCTCGCCGTTACTGAGTTTGCCGTCGCCGTCCTTGTCGTTGCGTTTGACACGGGCAGCCACATCTTCGTCGATGCCGTTGACCAGTGCGGCTCGCTCTTTGGAGTCGAGTCGACCGTCACCGTTGTTGTCGTAACGTTTGACCCAGGTATCAAGTTCGCGCTTGCCGGCCTCGGCGGCACGCAGGGCGACCGCTTCGAGTTCCTGTCGGCTAGGCACGCCGTCGCCGTCGGTGTCCGCCCACTTGATGGCTTCGGGCAACATGGAGATGCCGACCATTTGCATACGGCTTTCAAAAGTGCGGCGTTCCTGTGTGGAGATTTCACCGTCACCGTCCTCATCAAGGAATCGTTTCTCCCACTTCTTGCCGAGCGATTCAAGTTGTTCGCCAAACGCCACAATGTCGCGCGACTCCTGTTCGCTGAGCTTCTGGTCGCCGTCGGCGTCAAAGTGCTTCATGCCGATGTCGTCGAGCATGAGCCACCACTTGTCGCGGCGGTCGTCCATCACGCGGGCGCGTTCATTTTCGTCGAGGATGCCGTCGTTGTTGTCGTCCCACTTGGCGACCTGCCGGTTGCGGCCTTCCTGAATCATGGTGACGCCCATTTCACGGCGTTCTTCGCGCGACAGTTCACCGTCGCCGTCCTTGTCCCAACGCTTGATGAACTCGGCGCGACGCTCGCTGCCGCGGCGAGGACGATCGTTGGGGTTGACATTGTTCGGTCCATTGTTGTTGCCCGCTTGCGCCAACGGCGTGGGCTTGGGCAGTTTGCCGGTCGCCAGCGCTTTGTTGGCCGCTTCGCGTTCCGGTCCCTTGAGGCGGGTGTCAACATTCTTGTCGTACACACCGAGCATGCGCTTGCGCAGGTCGCGGCGGTAGGCGTCAGCCTCAAACCAGTCGATCTTCTTGTCACGGTTCTTGTCAAAACGCGTGAGCAACGACCACTTATCGAAAACGCGGACGAACGGATCCTTCGCTTCGGCATTGGCCTCGAATTCCTTCTCGTCGAGTTCCGAATCAACGCCGGCGGCCGCCATGAATCGGGCACGCTCCTTACCCGGCACATACGGGTCGACCGTTTCCCTGGCAAGATCGGGGATCGGCGCGTCTTTGGCATCAGCGGCATTGGCGGCGGTTTTGCCAGGCTTGTCCGCGTCGGCATCATCGGCGGCCCAGGTCGGCGTCAACCCGCCCAGCACGGCAAACAGGGCGACAAGGACGATGAACGGGAAAGTTTTGGTCATATCCAGGCTCCATCAAAGCATGCAACCCACGATTTCGTAGGAGGTAAGAAACTCCAAGGACAACATAGTCGACTCGCTCAACACACCAGCACGCGCAAAATCGCCGGCAGCCCCACCGATAACTCAGCCTACGAATATCCGTGTTGTCTGGATGCAGTTTTTTTCCGACAAATAGAAAATTGTTGCTCACCGGTGCGTTGAATCGCTCAAAACAACCGTGTCCCCTTTGAGGGGTTGATCGTAAACTATTTGCAGAAGGACAGAGCCTCCAGGGATGGCCCGATCGAACGCACCGCGTTCGGACCAAGGACAGGACGCCGCCATGAATGTCGTCGATGCATTACTCGACAAGCATTTGATCACGCCCGAGCAATTGGCCGAGGCGCAAGAGCAGGCCGCCGAGGCCGGCACGCGCGTCGACCGCGCGCTGATCACCCTCGGTCACATCGACGAAGAAGACATGCTCCGTGTCGCCAGCGAGCAACTGTTCATTCCCGTCGCCGACCTTTCCCCCCTGCGCATCGATCGCGAAGCGATCGAATCGATGCCCAGCAAGATCGTGCACCAGAAACGCATCGTCCCGGTCGAGCGCGTCAACGGGTCGCTCAAAGTCGCCACCAGCGATCCCTACGATCTCTACGCGTTTGATGAACTGCGCCTGATGACCGGCCTGGAAATCCTGCCCGTCCTCGCGCTCGAAGATCAGATCAACACCGCCATCAAAACCTACTACGGCCTCGGCGGTGACACGATCAACGACCTGATCGGTGACGACGTCGAAACGATCGAAGTGACCGAAGGCGCTGAAGACCTGCTTGAGATGGCGCAGGAAGCCAGCGTCATCAAACTGGTCAATGAGATTTTTCTGGAAGCGCTCAACGAGCGCGCCAGCGACATTCACATCGAACCTTATGAAAACGATCTGAAAGTGCGCTACCGCATCGACGGCGTGTTGCAGGACGCGTCAGTGCCGCCGGAGATTCGTCGCTTCCAAGCGGCGATTATCAGCCGCATCAAGATCATGTCGCACTTGAACATTGCCGAGAAACGGTTGCCGCAGGACGGGCGCATCAACTTGAGTGTGGGCGGTCGACAGATCGACATTCGTGTCAGTGTGATCCCGATGCTCTTCGGCGAAGGCATCGTCATGCGTATTCTCGACAAGGCGAACGTGTTGTTCACGTTGCCCGAGTTAGGCATGGCCGAAGACACGTTCGAAGTGTTCGAAGATCAGATTAAGAGGCCGCACGGCATCATCTTGGTCACCGGCCCAACGGGTAGCGGCAAAACGACCACGCTGTACGCCGCGCTGTCGGCGATCGTCGGTGATGAGATCAAAGTGCTGACTGTTGAGGATCCGGTTGAATATCACCTGCAAGGTGTCAATCAGATTCAGGTGAACCCGAAAATCGAATTCAGTTTTGCGCGCGGCTTGCGCGCGATTCTTCGTCACGACCCGGACGTGGTGATGATCGGTGAAATCCGCGATCGCGAGACAGCGGAAGCTGCAATTCAAGCGGCGCTGACCGGCCACCTCGTGCTTTCCACCTTGCACACGAACGACGCCAGTTCCGCCGCGACACGCCTGATTGACATGGGCATTGAGCCGTTTCTGGTGACCAGCACGCTGAATGCCGCGATGGCGCAACGGTTGGTGCGCCGCATTTGCCCGCATTGCAAGGAAGAATATGAACCGGACCGCGACAAGTTGCCGCGCGACTTTGATCTGCCGGAGGGTCAAAAAATTTACCGCGGCAAGGGTTGCCGACGGTGCCATGACACCGGTTACCTCGGCCGAACCGGTTTGTACGAACTGATGGCGTCATCTCCTGAGATCAGCGAGAAAGTTCTGGCCCGCGCGTCGGCGCACGCCATTGAACAGGTCGCCCGCACGCAAGGCTTGCGCTTGCTGCGCGAAGATGGATGGCGCAAGGTGAGAGAAGGATTAACGACGCCGGCTGAAGTCGTGAGGTGCACGAAAGTATGACATCCTCACGCGCAGACGGACCTCCTTGCACGCGCGACTTCAAACCGATGCATCTCCATTGAGGAACACTCGGCTTTCACTGGTCACAGGTTCTTGAACGCATGGCGAATTTTGATTACATCGCGCGCAACGCCACCGGCGAAAAGGTGTCCGGCTCGTTGGAAGCGGCCAGCGAGGCGGCCGTCGTGCGCATGCTCGATGACCGGCAACTGTTTCCCGTGCGGGTGTCGGTCTCGGTCGGCAAAGAAAACACAGACACCGGCGTGCGCGTGAGTGTGCGCGAATTGTCCGGCTTTTATGAACAGTTGGCCGACCTCCTTCGCGCCGGCGTGCCGTTGCTGCGTGCGTTGCAGACGTTGTCGAACACCGCGGGCACCAGTCGTATCGGCCGGGTGATTAACGCCATTCACGAAGAGGTGCAGTCCGGCAAGTCGCTGGAAGAAGCGATGGCCAAACAGCCGAGCGTGTTCAATACATTGCAAGTCGCAATGGTGCGCGCCGGCGAGCGGGGTGGATTTCTCGAAAACGTGCTCAACGATCTGTCGCAATACCTCGAGCGGCAGGACGACCTGCGCAACCGCGTGCTGGGCGCGATGATCTATCCGTTCGTGCTGATCATCATTGGACTGATCGTGCTGTCACTGTTGCTCATTTTCATGGTGCCCAAGTTCAAGCAATTCTTTGAAGGCAAGGAACTGCCGTTGCCCAGCGAATTGCTGTTTGCGGTCAGCGATCTGTTCGTCGAATATTGGTTGACCACGGCTGCCATCGGCGCGCTGCTGTTGATCGGCGTGATGCTGTTTCTCAAATCGGAAACCAGCGCGCGGGTGCGGTACGCCATTCAGTACCGCACGCCCTTGCTCGGCTACACCCTGCGGATGGTGAGCATCACCCGGTTCTGCCGCATTCTGGGCACAATGCTGGCCAGCGGCGTGCCACTGCTCCAGGCTCTGCAAATTTCCCGCGACGCCAGTGGGAACCCCGCCCTTTCGAAATCAATCGATCACGCGATTGATTCGGTCCAGCAGGGCGAAGGGCTCAGTACCCCCCTGAAAGAAGGTAAACTATTTCCACCACAGATCTTAGAGATGATCGCGGTCGCTGAAGAATCCAACCAACTGGAGAAAGTCCTGCTCAAAATCGCCGATTCCGTGGAAAAACGGACCAACCGGCAGGTCGATTCGGTGGTCAGGCTGCTGGAGCCGATCATTCTGGTCATCCTGGCGACGACCATTCTGTTTGTAGCTATCGGACTGCTCTATCCGATCTTTACAATGGCCCAACAACTTCGATAACTGACCGGCCCAACATGATTTAGGGAGACCACAAGCAATCACAGGCCTCGATGGCCAAGCCCCCCAACGTCAATGGATCGTCCCCGATCGGGACACAAGTGGCAACCTAATCTACGTGTTATCGGTAGGTTCTTCAGTGCCCCTTCACCAGGGACACCGGGAGACGACAGGACAGAAACTCACCCCCAATTGAACCATTTGATGAAGTTCAAGGAGTATCGACCCATGCAACGCTTTGTTCCCCACAGGCTGGCCTCATTGCCTCAACGAACCGCTCGCCGCGCGTTCACGCTCATTGAGGTACTGCTGGTGATTGTCATCATCGGAATGCTCGCCACCGTGCTGGTCGTGACCATCGGCGGACAGCAGGAAGGCGCCGCCATCGACACCACTAAGGTTCTTGTTCAGAAAGTATCGGGCGGGGTCACTCAATATCAACTGGCGATGGGCCGACTGCCCACCGAAGCGGATGGCGGACTCAATGCCCTAATCAACCGTCCCTCCGATGAAGAGGCGGCGGAGAAGTGGCGCGGCCCCTATGCCTCAACGTCCGACCTCAAGGACGCCTGGGGGAACGAATTGAAATACGAAGCCCTTGAAGCCAGTGAAGCCATCGGTGGTGTGAAGTTCAAAGTCTGGTCCGTCGGTCCTGATCAACAGGACAACACCGAAGACGACATTGGCAACTGGGACAAAAATGCGCAATCGTGATCGTCAACCTCACGTCGCCAGTTTCGACATGACCACCCAATCGTTCGTTATGAAACGATTGGGTGATTGTGTTCTCAAGCACAGTGGACGACAGTGGGCGCCATCCGGATTGCCTCGCGGTTTTACGCTTATCGAAGTGATCATCACGGTCGCCATGATCACCCTGCTCGTGGGCATATTCAGTGCGACCATGTTCGGCACCATTGGCGGGCGCTCACTGGATGAAGGTACGATTCAATTCGACACGATGTTGCGGCTGGCGCGCGCCGAAGCGGCGAATCAGGGCCGACGCCTACGGTTGACGTACTCACCATTGCCTGCCGATGAATCAACAAGCGAATCGGTCAGTGCCGACGCACCGATATCGACCATTCGGTTTGAATGGGAACCTCAGCCGCTCGCACAGCCGGGTGAATTCATTCCATATGAAAACGGGTCGTGGACGCTTTCCCTGCCGACCAAACTGGTCATCGTGCAGCAATGCATGCTCACCGGCGAAAGCGCGTTGCAAACGCTGACGTATGACAGCGAACTCATGACTGACGACAGTTCGCTGGAAACACTTCATCCAATCAACTTTTTCCCGGATGGCACCACTGACTCGGCGCGCATTGTGTTGTTGAGCACCGATCCGGGCGACAACCGCACAGCGGTAATCACCCTGGACGGCATCAATGGGCGAATTACGTCGAGCCTGATGACACCGTCGGAACTGGACGCGTATCAGGCTGAGTTGGAAGCTTCATCGGAAGGTAATCGTGGGTATTGAACGCCATAACCCGCGCCGAGCGTCACATGCGCGCATGCACGGCTCCGTGCTGTTGGAAGTCGTGCTGGCGATCGCGTTGTTTTTCATGACCGCCACGTTTGTCATGAGCGCGCTGAACGGTAGCCTCAGTGCAGTGCGCACGGCACAACTGGAAGCTGACGCCGCCGATCTTTCCATCACCGTCCTCAGTGAAGTGCAACTTGGTTTGATCCCCCTTACCAGCGACGGGCCGGTGGCCATTGAACTGAAAGGTTACGAAGGCTGGTCGTGGCAGTTGGTGGTCAACGACGCGAGCGAGACGGCGGAGTTGGCGGACCTCAAGCAAATTGAAATCGTGATTCAACATGAAACCGAAGGCTTCACGCATCGCACTTCGCATTTGATCTGGAATGATCCGAACCGCGGCCTTCCAACCGAAGACGGCGCGGACGACTTGGACCTCCTCGGTGAACTTGGCGGCCTGCCGGGAGGTTTGCCTTGATGCACATGATTGTCCAACCCGGTTCACGCCAAAGTATCACGCGCGTGCGTCGTCGCGGTTTTACGTTAATTGAAGTCGTGTTGGCGATCACCCTGTCGATCGGCCTCGCAGGCACAGCAATCTGGTTCTACCAACACGCCGGTGACGTGCGCGAGTCCGCCATCACGCAAATCGAAGAAGTCAGCGCCCGCCGGCAGATGATGGACCGCATCACCATGCAACTGCGCGGCGCGATTCAGTTGCCGCTGTCGAATACCGGCGTACAGGGTACAACCGATCAACTGACGTTCGTCACCGCCACCCTGCCCGGCCGCGCTTCGTGGGCCGTTCGTCAAACCACCGAAGATCCCATTCCGCCGGAGCAGGATCTTTTGCTGGTAACGTTCGGCTTGCGCGTAACGGAAAACGAAGACGGGTTCAACGTCATTGAAGGACTCGACACCCATGTGCAAAAGATTCTCGACGCGCCGGTCGTTGAAGAAGGCGAAGAGATTCAAACCATTCTGCTTTCATCTGAGGTGCGCTTCGTGCGCTTCCAATATTGGGACGGCGCAGAGTGGCTTGAGACGTGGGATCCGGCGGAACAGGAAGGACTGCCACAGGCGATCGAAGTGGCCGTGGGCAAACAGCCGTTACCGGAGAACGTGGATCCTGCAGAGTATGAATACGATCTGGTTCGCCGCGTGATCTATCTGCCCGGCGCTGCCGGACAGGCAACGAGCGGCAGTTTGCTACGCGGGTTGAATGGAGGTGGCCTGTGAAGCAAACCACCTTCATCGTCAACCATCGATCGCGCGGCACGATCCTCGTGGCGATTCTTGTCGTGACCGTGCTGTCCGCGATGATCGCGGCGAGTCTGCTCTACCGCGTGCAGGCGGAGGTATCCGCCGCGTCGTCGAGTTCGCAAGGTGAACAGGCGTACCTCACCGCAATGAGCGGCGTGGAAACCGTGCTCGGCATATTCAATCCACCCAACGAAGGCGATGAAAAAACACCCTTCATCGCCAGCCGCACTGCCATCATCTCCGACCCTTTGCTTTGGTACGACAATCCTGATCTGTTTCGCTATCGCCTGGTGGCCGATGACGGCGCGAACCGCTGGTATTTCTGCGTGTATTCGCAGAACCACATCGACCCGAACGAGGTGCGCTTCGGCCTGACCGACGAAACCGGCAAGATCAATATCAACACGGCCGACGAATCGATGCTTGCTTCCCTGCCGGGGATGACGCCCGAGTTGGTTGATTCACTGTTGGACTATCGCGACGAAGACGAAGAAACGCGCACAGACGGCGCAGAGCAGGATTACTACGACCGGCTCCCCGAACCCTACATCATCAAAAACGGACCTTTGACCACGATGGAAGAACTGTTGCTGGTCAAAGGTTTCAACGCCTCGATTGTTTTTGGCGAGGACGCAAACCTGAACGGTCTGCTCGAACCCAACGAAGACGACGGCGACCAGACATTCCCGCCTGACGATAACGATGGTGAACTGAACGCCGGGCTTTACGGTTCGGCCACCACGTTCGGTTACGGCGTCGAAGTTGACAGCGAAGGCAACGGCAAGGTGAACATCAACAGCGGCGGCGTCAGTCGGGCCGGGCTTTCCAGCCAAACCGTGCAGTTCATTGAAGCTTACCGACGTGACGGCAATCAGTTCATCCATCCGAGCCAGTTGTTGAACATGAGTTACACCACGCGCGGCAGCCAGGGTGGGCGCGGTCGATTCGGGCGCGGCGGTGGTGGATCACGACAAACGCTGACTTCGGGGGTGAATGAGTCGAACCTCGCCGAGGTCATGGAAAAACTCACGACCGTACCCAACTCGCGCGTGCCGCTGGTCGGTGTGGTGAATGTCAACACCGCATCGTCGGCAACACTTGCCGCCCTGCCGGGCATCGACCAATCAACCGCGCGGCAAATCGTCGAAACGCGCAGTAACCTCGAACCGCAAACGCTGGCAACCACCGCGTGGCTGCTCAGC
Organism: Phycisphaeraceae bacterium; assembly: GCA_028281215.1. Classification (GTDB taxonomy): domain Bacteria; phylum Planctomycetota; class Phycisphaerae; order Phycisphaerales; family Phycisphaeraceae; genus JANQKH01. Next base: position 9,167 of record JANQKH010000076.1, read on the forward strand.
GAAGGCGTGCTCGACGCCGACACCTACAAAACCGTCGCCCCGCGGCTCACGTCGCGCGGTTATCAGTTTCGCATGAAAGTGATCGGATTCGGCGTGCCCAGCGGGCGATACCGAATCCTTGAAGTGGTCATCGATGTAGCACAGGAGAAGACGCGGATTTTGTACCTGCGGGACGTGACGCGATTGGGCGTGCCGTTTCCGTTGACGCCGGAGAATGAAGAGTTGTAAACCGACCTTGAATGATTCGTTTCATTCGCTGGACGGTTGACCCCGAATACCGGGACATGATGGGATGGGTATGTTTTTGACGCTGGTTGACAAGACGAAAATTCGGCGCGTGCCGGCGCCCACGGGCAAGTTTGTCGCTCTGGACCTGGACAGCAAACAGCTTCGCGTGGTGTGCGCCGAACCGGGCAAACACACACCGAAGTTCCGCAAGATGGCGGTGGTCGACGTGCCGGGCGACCTCGACCTGAACGACGCCGGCGCGACCGGCCAATTCATCGCCGGCGCGTTGGATTCGCTCGGACTTCGCGGCATGCATGTGGTGATGGACGTGCCCCGTCGGCAGGCCGTGCTCAAAACGCTCACACTGCCACCGGTCGACAATGAACGCGAACTACCGGCCATGGTGCGCTACCAGGTGGAACGCGAGTTACCGTTCCCCCTCGCCGACGCCGTGGTCGATTTCACCGTCGATCAACACTTCAACGTCACGAACACGAACGGTCAAAGTGACGGTTCCGCCGACGCGCCGGCGACGACCGATGTGCTGGTCGCCGCGGTGAAGCGCGACATTATCGAACATTACGAAGCGGTGGCGGTTGCGGCGGACATCAAGTTGCAGAGTCTGGGCTTGCGCCCCTACGCCGACGCCCGCTGCCTCGACGCATGCATCTCAACCGATCGCCGATCGGACAACCACGTGCTCGTTCATGTGTTGGGCGACGAGGCGGAAATCAACATCATGATTCACGGCATGCTGGCCTTCAGCCGGTCTGCAGTGATCAAGCCTTCGCACGAGGATCAATCGCCGCCGACCGAACAGCAGATTTGTGAAGCGTTGATTCTGGAAGTTACGCGCAGTGTGCAAAGTGCATTGTCATCGCAGCGCGATTTGGCAATCG
>JANQKH010000022.1 GCA_028281215.1 Phycisphaeraceae bacterium
TGATACGCTCCACCGCCGTCCGACACCCAGAACGGCTGCGACATCGCCAGCACAAACAGCGCCACTGCGAGCGTACGCAGGATCAGCAGGAGCATGTCACGCAATTCGATCAACTTCTTGTTTCGCCTCACCGCTTCGCGCAGGAAATCCATCGCGGCCCACTGCAACGTGCGATGACGCCGTCGATTGAGCAGGTGAATCAACGTCGGTCCGCCGGCGGCGACCATGGCGAACAGGAATGAACCGGTGAGAAAACTCATGAAACGTGCGGATCTCTTCAACGCGATGCTGGAAGGCCGAGCCCATTGATTGACGGGCGGGCTCAGTGCTCAAATTTACTCGTTCACATCCTTGCGCGGCTCGGCTTCACCCTCCTGAAGGATGGGCAGGTAACGGTTGGGAATGCTCAGCGTGAATACAGCGACGGACGTACCGAACAACCGGCCCGGCTTACCACTAACGCGTTTGGTCTGCCATGACCCGTCGTATTGCAGGTTGTTCGAGCGCGCTTGGGTCTGCACGGTGGCGTCGCGGATGCGCGGGTAGTTGTCCCGCCAGCGCGTGCCGCCAACTTGGTACAAACCCTGGGCGACATAAAACATCGTGTACGCATCGCTGAACGGAATCCAGTCTTTCTTTTTCTCCATTCGATTTCGGATGTCGTCGATCACGATGTCCATGCTGCGGCGAATGCGAAAGTCCTCGTACTTGCCGAACTCCTGCAAACACACCGCGCCGGCGGCGCCCATGGCCGTGGTGTACCGTCCGCCGTCATAGGTGAACGCACCGGGCCGGTCGGCCAGCGGATGATCGCCGTAACGCTTGCCGTCCGGCTTGCCCATTGGTTTGTAGTGTTGCCGCACGGAGCGGATCGCCGAATCAATCACGTTCGGCGGAATCTCCAAGCCAATGTCCATCGCGCCGCGCAGCGCCTTGGATTGCATGACCGCCAGTGACAGGTCGTGACCGCGCTGCTGTCGCCGGGCTTTGTAATCCCAACCGCCGTCTTCGCATTGCACATCGGCGATCAGTTTGATGCCCTTGTCGAGTGCTTCGCCGACGCGGCGGTCGTTTGTCATGCCGTACGCTTGCGTGAGCACGAACACCGCCAGGCCGTGGTTGTACATGTCGTGGTTGGAGATGTTTAACAGGCCGGAGGGTTTGGCATGTGAAACGACATAGTCCAGCGCGCGGCGGACGTTAGCGCCGTACTTGCCGCGATCGGGCAGATGGCCTGCAGACAAAAACGCCAGCGCGCCCAGCGCGACCAAACCAAGATCGTGGCTGTCCCAGTTCCCCTTCTCGCCCTGATTGCGCGCCAGCCACTCAAGGCCGCGCTCAACCGCCGCTTCACTCTTAGCGGTGGTTTCCCAATCGCCGTTCGCCGACGCGGTTGTCGCGGCGATGGGTGACCAGACCAGTGCAACAACCAGGCAGAGAATCAGACTTTTGCGAAGCATGGTGACTCACTTTAAAGGGGCGACTCACTTCAACGGATGAACCGTGGCATGTGCACGAACCATCGGCGCGATGTGGGGTAAGCCCGTTTCCGACAATTGCCCAGACCCCAACACCGGTTACAGCGTGCCCATACTTTACTCCGTTCGAAAACCCGCGTAACCCCAGACGGCGAAACTCCGGCTGCCCGGCGCGACACGCAGCATGATCGTCTTCGAACCCGGCGGAATATCCAACACCACCTGCTGCCCCGGCGACGTGCGACCGAACGTGCCGTCGTTTTCTTTTTTGCGATCGGGATCCTTGGTTTGCCAGACCACTTCGCCGTCCAGTTTGAGCTCGAACGGACCGGCGCCGTACGTGCCGTCGCCCATCCCGATCACCGCGACGAACTGTTTCCATGCGGGATCGAGTTGGTAGGTGATTTCACTTTTGCCCGGCGGGACAGCAAAGCCGTCGCTGATCGGGAAGAACCGAATATGCAGCGGCTGATCATCGGTCGATCGGCCGGCTATCAGTGCCTTGCCGTGACTTTTGTCCTTGGGGAAAATCTGAACGGTCTGCGGTTTCAGTTTGGTCAATGGCACATGCGGTTTGATGATCTTGTCCGACTCGGGCAACTGCTCAATCACCGGCCTGACGTTCACCCGACCCCACAACAACGACGCCGGTTGATACTTACCCTTGCGATACGGATGCACGCGAAGGGTTAACTGAATCTCCTGCCCGGCAAAAGCGCCGAGCGGATACATCCGGCTTTCCATATAGCCTTGCGCGCGGTTGGTCGTCACGTCGCCGTTGAGGAATGAGCCGATTTTTTCGCCGTTGACCGCGACAGTCAGCTTGTGCCCTTCGAGGTTGTTTTCACCGCGGCCGGCTTCGACGTGCAACAGCGCGTTGGTTTCATCCACCTTGATCGTGCGATGCAACTCCAGCAACACATCGTCCGTTTCGTGCTGACGATCGGCGGGCAGAAACATCGACGCCGCCCATCGGCCCCGCTCTTTGTGGAAGTAGGCGCGGTAAACAATCTGATCTTTATTGACATCACCAAGACGCCAGTCGGCCAATTGCGGCACCGCCTGCGCCAAGTCCTTGAGGCGCGGCGACGCCGGCATCTCTTGCACATCGACGGTGATCGTGGGATACAACCATGACACTTCGTCGCGAATATCG
>JANQKH010000040.1 GCA_028281215.1 Phycisphaeraceae bacterium
TTCACTTGCCGCACCCGCAATGTCACCACTTCAGGGGGCACGCCGTTATCGCCTTCCCATCCGCAGTTCCAGCTATAGTTGCCGTTGGTGCCGTCGGTATTGTTGTGCCCGTTGGCTTCGTTGTGTTTTGTGTTGTAGGCGACCTGATCGTACAGGCTAAATCCGTCGTGCGAACAGACATAGTTGATGCTTTGCCACGGATGATATGCATCCATGAGCGCGTCAGGAAATAAGTCGTCGCTACCGTAAATCCGTCGCATGAGGCTGGGAACCATGTTGGCGTCACTCTTTATAAATTTCCTCACGTCATCGCGAAACTGCCCATTCCACTGCCGCCATCGCACGCCCGGGAACGCACGGCCCAACTGGTACGCGCCGACGTCCCACGGTTCGCAAATCAGTCTCACTCCGCGCATGTCAGGATCGGCGGCGATCTGGCCAAAGATCGGTGGATCGTCCAAATCGATCGTGCCATCACTATTTCGGGCGAACACGGAGGCTAGGTCGAAACGAAAACCATCGACGTGCATTTCTGTCACCCAATAACGGAGGCTTTCCAAAACTAAGTGACGCACGTGACGATTGACGCAGTGTGTTGTGTTGCCAGTCCCTGAGTAATCGGCGTAAGGATCAGCGGTGTCGCCTGTAGTGATGTAGTAAGTGCTGTTGTCGATGCCTTTGTAACTGTAAATCGGTCCCGCAAGTCCGGCTTCGACAGTATGGTTGTAAACAACGTCAAGGATGACTTCGATGTCGGCCTCGTGCAAGGCACAAACCATCTCTTTGAACTCGCGAACCTGATTGTCTTGCGCGTATGCGTGATGAGGCGTAAAAAAATTCAGCGTCATGTATCCCCAGTAATTGTTCTCCTGCGGATCGAATTGATGGATTGGCATCAATTCGACCGCCGTCACACCGAGGTCTTTCAGATAGGGAATCTTCTGAATGACACCGCGGTATGTTCCGCGTGTTTCGTTGCTTAGATCAGACGACGGGTGAGCCGTTAAGCCCTTCACGTGCATTTCATAGATAATTAGATTGGCTTCATGCCGCGGCCTCCTGTCAGTGCCCCAATCAAACGGGGAATCCACAGGCAGTACACCGAGCGCGGCGCGCCCGGCGTTGGAACCAGGTCCGATCGCCGCTATGCGATCGAATGTCGGCGGAAAGTACACGGCTTTGGCGAACGGATCGAGCAAAATCTTGTCTGGATCGAACCGGTGAATGTCAAAACCGTCTTCTGAGTCGGGACCGTCGATCGAGTACGCGTAATACATAACATTGCCCGGAGGCAATGCGGATTTTGCGATCCGGCAATGCCACACGCGACTTGACTTGTTGGTCAGAAAATTGAGTTCACGCGTAAAAATCGGTTGCGCGACATCGGCCTCGGAGTACAACAACAATGTTACTCGTTCCGCGTGTTTGGAATATAGAGCGAAATTATAAGATTGATCTTGTTCGTTCCAGCTTGCACCTAACGGAAACGGTATACCTTCGGTAATGGCCCATTGCCCCATGATGTTCTCCAGTAAAAACCGTTTCTTCAAATCGCAAGATTAACTCGGTCCTCTATCAAATTCAATGTCTTACCTGGCGCTAACCCAAGGCACACAGGCCGATTTACCGCTCGAGTGTTCTTTGCTAAACTTTCATTACTTGGTTCGCAAAGCATGTGCGGCCAGAAAGATGGAAACAGAAACGGTCGAGGGAGTGTAAGGATGCCAATGCGCATCATCAACAAAGACGATCAGTACCTCCTCAATCACTGCACGAAATATCTTGCGCGCGACGACGACGCACCGCGCCATGACTTTGGTCAATACACAGACGACGCAACGCAAGCCCGATATTGCGAAGCGTGGCGATTCCCCATCGTGGATCGATTTAGCGATGGTGACCCGGTCGCGGGTTATCACTTTAACGAAGTCACGTTCATCTACGCTGTACCACGCGATGATACTTCGACGTGGGATATCAGCGTCGTCGGTAGCTTCGGCAATCTTTTCGAACCGATCCCGCTGACACGCGTCGGTGATAGTGCATATTACGCGGCGACGGTTGTAGTGCCCAAGGGACAAGTTCATACTTATAAGTTCTTCGTCGACGGCGTGGCTCAACTCGACCTCATCAATCCACAGAAGTCAACGTTGGAAAACGACGAAGTGTGGTCGCGGTTCTTCACGGATTTTTGTGTCCAACCAATCAGCTTTGAACGCTGGGAACTCGCGATTCTCGAACGATTGACTGATCACATCTTGCCATTGCGTACCAAGGATGGGCAGCGATTCCTCAACTACTATTACAACTATCTGGACGGTGGTACGAAGCAGACTATGTATCCAGCCGCATATCGTTTCGATGAATCGATTGGCGTGGTCAACTACATCGACAAGGTCGTCGCTCGTGAAGAAACCCATCACTTTGATGACTACAAGATTTGCCTGGAATTGATCGACGATGTCTTGCGGCAGCGTAATCCGTTCGTCGAACCATTTGATATGTCCAAGGAAATGTTTATCGAATTACATGGCCAGATGGCCATAAACAATGTCATCGGCTGGGATTATGGGCGCTACGGTAGTCCGCGTTTTTTCCTGCAGTTGCTGAGGCGGCACACTTGGACCGGTGCGTTTTGCCACCCAAAGTATGGTGGCAATGCGGGTGCGGCCGGATGGATGTACCTGGAGGACTTGACACGAGATGCCGACGGCAAAACGCTATTCGACTGGCGGCGAGCGATCGAAAAACCATTGGGCAACAGCGAAGAGTATCGCGGGTGATGGAAATGGCGATAAACACAAACGCAAATTCATGCAATAGGGATTGATCGATGCAGTATGACGCTGTCATCATTGGAAGTGGCGCAGGTGGCGCCCCGATCGCATACGAACTGGCCAAACAGGACAAGTCCGTCCTGATGCTGGAGAAAGGTCCGCTGTTTCGAACTCAGGATCAAGACCCACGCGGCTTGAGTGATTTCAAGCGCGATGAAG
>JANQKH010000090.1 GCA_028281215.1 Phycisphaeraceae bacterium
AGCCACCGCCGAGGCCGCGCTCGAGGAAGTGTCCACGCTGCTTCGCGACCTGCGCGGTTTGATTGTCGAATCCGCCAACACTGGCGCGTTTTCCAAAGAGGAAATCGCCGCCAATCAGTTGCAGGTCGATTCCGCCATCGAGTCTATCACCCGCATCAGCAACACCACCAGCTTTGCGGGCCTCAAACTGCTCAACGGCTCGCTCGATTACGTCACCAGCGGCGTCGATCCCACCGAGATCGAAAATGCACAGATCTTCGGCGTCAACTTCGGCACCAACACCACCGTGCCCGTCTCCGTCGAGGTGCTCAACTCCGCCGAAACCGGACAATTGTTTATCTCCGGCAACACCACCGGCGCTGCCGGTGCGTTCCTGTCCAGCGTGACCTTCGAGGTTCAGGGCGTGAACGGCGTCGAAGTGTTCAGCTTTGCAAGCGGCACGGCATTGTCGGCAGTAGTCGAGGCCATCAACAACACCCAGGATGCCACCGGGGTTTCCGCATCCCTCGTCAGCGCCACCGACCAGACCTCCGGCCTCGTGCTCAACAGCACGTCCTTCGGCACGGATGCCTTCGTCTCCGTCCGCAAACTTTCCGACGGCGCGTTCTTCAACACCTTCGACGCCCAGGGCGGCAACCAGGTCCAACGCGATGCCGGTGAGGACGTGCTCGCCCTCGTCAACGGCAGCCTTGCACTGGGCGACGGCACCTCGGTCAGCCTTCGATCAACGACACTCAATGTCAAACTTGACCTGACCACCACCGCCGCACAACAGTTGCAAACTTACAACTTCACGATCACCGGCGGCGGCGCCAACTTCCAGATCGGCCCGCAGGTCAACTCCCAGCAACAGGTCGGCTTCGGCATCCAGTCCGTCGCCGCAAGTCGGCTCGGAAGCACCGCCGTCGGCACGCTCGAAAGCGTCAAGTCCGGCGGCGCTAACAGCCTCATCGCAGGTCAGCAACGCACCGCGTCCGAAATTGTCGACCTTGCCATCGATCAGGTTTCCGTCATGCGTGGCCGCATCGGCGCCTTTGAACGCAACACCTTGCAGACCACCATCCGATCCAGTCAGATCAGCCTCGAGAATCTCACCGCATCGGAAAGCAAGATCCGCGACACCGATTTCGCCTACGAGACCTCGCAACTGACGCGAGCCCAGATTCTCGTCCAGGCCGGCACCGCCCAACTCGCCATCGCCAACAGCAACGCCCAGAACGTCCTCGCGCTGCTCCAGTAACCAGCGACGCGCGGCCAAACGCTTCACCACGTTGAGCGACGCCGAGTCAATTGAATCTTCCCCGCTCGGCCGTCGCCGCCACGTCGACGGCCGACGCTTTACGCCCCGGCACCGCCCGTCATCACCAGCCGATCACCCGTGGCCAAGCACTTGATCCACACCCCAACTCAGGGTTTTCCCCCTGACACACCCCACCCCCTCCCTGGCACGTAATTATCTCTATAAGCTTGGAAATAACAAAGTGTTAAGTTGATTGTAGGGAAATACCGTCTGACGTCAGGGTGGATTTTCCCCACACGTTTTTCGCCCAAAATCCGCGATTTGTTCGCCCAGGCCTGTTCGCCTGACACACCAAGTCACCGTACACAGGCCCGATTCACACACCGCTTGCCCAACACTTTCAGGCAGCCGGTCTTCACTTGTCAAAGAACATCCATCACGCCCAGCGCGCGATCCCGCATTTTAACAGAATTCCTAACAAAACACAAGTATGTAAAATTGACTCGGCGAATAGGAAATGCGAAAGTCCAAGAGATGTCAACCACCAACATGCGCCATGGTTCGTTCGTCGGGGAAACATACAGCGGAATACATGACGTATTGGATAATGGTCCATCGCGCACCCGGCTTGAACGTATCACCACCACCTTGCGGGCTACCCATGAACGCCATACTCATCAACCGTTTGGATCGGGCGTTTCAACTCACGTTTGGACTTTCTCAGATGATGAGTGCGTCGACGCTTGAAAGCCGCATAAAGGACGTGCCGTCTAACAGCATGGGCAGTCAGTTCTGGTGCATCGTCGGGGCGCGTCAGAGTTACACGCGCGGGATTGCCGCCGGCGGATGGCAGGGGTTTTCCTGTTCCCTGACACCGACGCAATCGAAAGATCCTGCATCCATCCAAGCGTCGCTTCGCCAAACGCACGACGACGCGATCGCGGCCGTCACAAATCAGGAACTGTCCGACGCCCAATGGCAACTGGTCATGGACCTGTGGGAACACGAGGTCCAACATCAAGGCCAGTTGATCCGGTACTTCTACGCCAGCGCCATTGCGTTTCCGACCGACTTCGCGAATCGTTACAACCTTGCACAACTGAATGTGGATGGTTAATGCAATTCGGGTTCGGTGTGTTCAAAATGGCTTCTGACTCCCTCTCTTCGCTTCGACCTTTTCTTCGACCTTTTCTTCGACCAGTGTCCAAACCGTCGGCAATGGCATCCAAACCGACGATCAGGCACCTTGCGAAACCCGCACATGGTCCGCCCACCTCGATCCATCAGCTTGCAACCGATCCCCGCCATCCTGGTGGGATTCGCCACAGGCGAAAAAAGTTGTCCCCGATGTGGACCATCAGAATGACAGCAACCATCCAACCGCCGATCGATTGAAGACAGATGATGAATCCAATAGGAAAAATGGTCACGAGCCTTTTCTTACCGAGTTGTGAAGTAGGTGGAGGGGTCGGCGCCTCAATCTAGCAGCGGAAGGTCACGACGTGTCTTGGCTCGTTCCGTTAGGTCATTAACGGAAGTTTCACCAGTGAAGAGTACGCCTCCCAGTTCGATCCGACCGTTGTCATCAACGTAGTCTAGCTCTTCGATGGAATGAATTCCCTTACATTCAATGTTCACGACGTCACCCTGACTATTTCGATAAGACCCTGAAAGTGAACTCATCATTGACAGCCCCTTTTTACGAGCATGGTCTTCAGATTTTGCCGTTAGGAAGAACGACGAAATTTGGATGATGCCCCTGCTTCCCGTACCGACGGTGACGGCGGAAACAAATTGGACCACATAGGGGATTCCAGTGCTATGGCCGATGAATTCGATGATTGGGTTTGACAAGTCAAATCCTTTCTTCAACTAGGTAAGAAAAGGCTCTTAGGAAAGAAGAATAAAAGAAGAAGAGAAGTGATCAGGAGCCTTTTCTTAAGGTCATTCCTAGTCCATTTATTAGTCAGGTTCTCTTTCCGCAAGTTCCAATTCCAGTTCTTCAATCTCAGTGCCGCGCGCGTTGGCGAAGCCGCGCGTCTCTTGGATTACTTGGAATCCACATTTCTCAAGCACTCGAATGGAGGCGATGTTGTCTTTGGCGGCGCGGGCTCGCATGGGGCGTCGCGTATCCACGCTTTGGAGGAATAGGGTCAAAGCCTCTGTCGCAACGCCCCGTCCCCAATGTTTGCGGCCGATCCAGTAGGTGACTTCGGGACAACCCGATTCCTCGTAACTCATGATGCTGCCAAGGATCGCATCGCCCTGAACGATACTGCGCGCGATAATAGTGGGCGCGGCTAGGATCATCTTCCAGTGTGCCGTGAAAGCGTCGTGATTGGTCGGATCCTCGGAAGTAAAGGCGGCCATTTGAATGGCTTCGGGCTCGCATTCGTATTCATACAACACAGCCAGATCCGATTCGATTACTTCGCGCAGCGTAAGTCCATCTGTCATTGTCATCTCCGCGGTTAAGTGGCAATGTTGTAAACGGCCCATTGGTCATTCATTGTAGATTGGACGAACCAACAGGAAATCAAGAGGGGGAGAATAGGGTCAATAGCGTTTGCCCCGAAGGACTATTCTACGTTTCGGTATCACACCGGAACAATTCCAGACCGCCCCTCCCACGTGCCGTGTTCGGCAAGGGGTTTGAAGCGGAGAGTGGTGAACTCGAAGTGAAAATCCTTGCGTTCGCGTTCGGTCATGGCGTCGGCGTGGCGTTTGGGTTGGGGGACTTGGCTGTGGCCTTGCACCATGTCGAGCATGTCCTGTTGGGTGCGCCAGATGGTGAAGGTGGACACGGTGCGGGGCAGACGCATGGCGGCGAGGGCGAGGGTGACGCCAGGATGATCGCGAACGAGGGATTCGACCGGTCGGCCCCAGCGAATGAAGCGCGGGACTTGCGTGAGCCGCATGCGCGCGAGGGTCACGGCGATTACGGGTGCCGCCACGCGCGACGCTGCGCGTGCCGGCCTCGTCGAGCACCAAGCGCAGAAAACTGAAATCCGGTGTCAGGGGAGAGAGCACGGTGGCGCGACCAGCGAACGCGATGAGGCCCACCTGGTCTCCAGCCAAATAGCCCAGGAGGTCACGCAGCTC
>JANQKH010000217.1 GCA_028281215.1 Phycisphaeraceae bacterium
TTGGCCGTGGCGATGATGGTTCGGCCGTCGGGCGAGAAGTCGGCGGTGGCGTTGACCCCGCCGCCGGGCACGTCGGCGATGGGTTGCAGCGTGGCCAAATCGACCAGTCGATTGGTTCCGCCGACGATGAGCATGCGCGAACCGTCGCGATTGAAGCGCAGATTGAAGACGCCGTCTTTGCCCTGCACGGTTCGCGGCGGCGCGTCAGGTTGCCTGGGGTCGAACAGGTAAGCGGTGTCGGCGAAGCCAACGGCGACGCTGCCATCGGGGGCAAGGCGCAAGCCCTGAGCGTAGACGAACGCCTGACCTTCGCGGGAGGCGCGCAGTTGCTCGCGGCCGTGCCATTCTTCAGGCGCATCGCCCTGCCGGTCGAATCGCCAAAGCGTACTGGCGCCGGAACCGGCGAAGATACGTTGCCCGATCTTGTCGTAGACCACCTGTCGGACCGGCACGACCTCGGGCGGCAGATCGGGTTGGTCGGCAGGCGGATCGCGATCGCTGAGCACATCAAGGCTGGCGGCGGCGGCGAAGGGTTGCCGGGCGAAGCGCCAGATTACGCCGTTGCCCTGATCGCCGAAGCCGGAGGAGACAACCGTGTCGTCGCCCGTCCAGTGGGTGACGCGACCGGCGGGCACGCGCGGCGCCAACGCTCGGCCGGTGCGCAGGTCGTAGAGCAACAGGTCGCGGTCGGTCGTGACCAGCAGACATTGCTCATCGGGGCTGATGTCAACACCGAGTACGGGTCGCCCGACGTTCCAGTTCAGCAGTGGTCGCGTGGTGCGTGAGGCGAGGACGACATGCATGTCCCAGTGCACAACCACGCCATGCTCGTAACCGGCGACGACCTGCTTGCCATCGTACGACACAGCAATGCTGTTGAGCGACCGCTGCGGCGCGGGCACACGCACAAGGCGCTGGCCGTCGGACGTGCGGTAGAGTTCGACCGTGCCGAGCCCGTCGCCGAGCACGAGGAGTTTGCCGTCGCCGCTGAACACCGCGCGGCGAAAGCCGGGGCTTTGCACGTTGATGGCGGCGACGGTCTGCCGCGTGTGCATGTCCCAGATTTCCATGTCGGTTGCGTTGCGGATCAAAGCGCGTCGGCCTTGCGGATCGGGATCAAACTGCAACACGCGCTGCTCGCTGGTCCAAATTCGCTCCGCCAGGTCCGATGTGATTCGCCAGACGTGCAGATGGGACTGATCGAAGGTTATCCACAGATCATCCGGCAACGGTACGAAGCGAAACGGTGTTGTGGGCAACGGGTCGACCGCGTTCGGATCCTGCGACGGCACGATGTGTTTGACGGCGGGTCGAATCTGCGTGCCTTCGGTCGGATTCCAGAAACGCAGTTCATGTTCGTGGCCGCTGGTGGCGAGCGTGGCGCCGTCGGGCGAGAAGACGGCGTTGTAAACGAAAGCGGGATGTTTGAGCGGCGGGCCCAGCGGTTTACCGGTAGCAGTTTCCCACACGCGAGCGGAGTGGTCCGCCGAGATGGTGGCGAAGCGTTTGCGGTCGGGACTGAAGCGGATGAACAAGATGCGATCGTCGTGCGATACATCGCGGACCGCGCGGGGCATCGCGTTAAACAGGTAGTTCATGCGCATCCGTGTGAAGCGTTTGCGTTGCTCGTCGGCAAGCGTGGGCTCGCGCGTCTCGCTGAGCACGCGCAGCGACTCGGCGTACCAAAGCAGCGCCTGCGGCACATCGCCGTTGTTGTATTGCTGATGGCCGTTGCCTTCGAGTGTGCGGACGAGTTGGCTTCGGCTCTCGCGTTCGCGCTGGTCCGACAGTTGCTTCGCGGCGTCGGCTTCGAGTCGGGCGTCGACCGCTTGCGAGCGCGAGATCAACGCGAACACCGCGAGCGTGGTGGTAAACGCAAGCAACACCATCGCGGCGACGGCGAGCATAGCGAGTCGTCGTTGCCGACGTTGCAACTCGCGCTGTTTCAAGGCATCGAACCCGACGCCGAGCAGACCTGCGAGCAGTTTGAGTTTGGCGTCGCGCTTGCCGTCGCTTTGAGGCCTTGCGTCGGCGGCGATCGGTTCGACCGGCTGATCGGTCAACTTGCCGGCATCATCCAACGCAAAACGCAACGCCTGTGGAAAACATTCGGTGTCGGCGGACGCATCGCCTTTGTCCGACGCATTCGGTTCGCCGTCCACGATCAACGAAAGGATGCGATTGGCTTTGCCCTGCCGTTTGAAGGTCAGGATTTCCTCGTTGACCCATCGCGACTGCGCCGAGCGCGGCGAGCAGATCACGATCAAGTATTGCGAATCGCTCAACGCCTGTTCGATCACCGAACCGAGATCGGACGAGGTGGGCAACTCCTCGCGGTCGCGGAAGATGGGTTTGAGGCGCGGCGGGATCGCGCCGTCGCGAGCGGCAGCCCCGACCAGCCGTTTAGGCACGCGATACGTTTCCAGTGCGCGGTGCAGCCAATCGCCCCACTGCTTGTCGCAGTGGCTGTAACTGATGAAGGCGTGATATCGGTATTCGTCGGGCATGCGGCTACACACTGTATCGATCGACCGAACCATCTGATTCACAGAAACTTGTCAGCGAGGCCAAGCAAGCTAGAATCGTATCGACCCGGCCGCGTGCCCGAGTGGACTAAGGGAGCGGATTGCAAATCCGCGATTCGTGGGTTCGAATCCCACCGCGGCCTGTCTTTCATCTCCAAAGTGCTTCACGGAACGTCGCGCGACGCATCCAACCGCTGCCCGCTTTGGAGCCCCCTCGGCGTGATTGAAGGCAAACCACGCCGCAGAATGTTGCGGGCAGCCTACGAAACAACAGTCGCGCGACGGAACTGTGAGGAACATCGTGGAACACGAATCGTCGATCCCGAAGGAGCCGCCCCGTCGGCCGCAGATGGGCTTTCTCTACCTGCCGCCATTCCGTGTGCAGGGTGTGTCGATCGCCGGCGAAGAAACGGTCGTCCAGATTCCCGAATTGGATGTCTGCTTCGACATCGGTCTGTCACCCCGCGCGGCGTTGACGTCCAACTATGTCGCGCTCACGCATGGGCACATGGATCATTCGGCCGGGATTTCGTACTACTTCTCACAACGCAACTTCCAGGGGATGGGCGTGGGCACTATCGTGTGCCATCCGAAAGTGGAGCGTGCGATCCACAATATCATGAATGCATGGGTCGAACTCGAAGCGCAGCGCACACCATACAACGTCGTCGCGCTGGAGCCCGACGAAGAGGTCGAGATCAAGAACAACACGTTCCTGCGCGCCTTTGCGACCAAGCATACGGTTCCTTCGCTCGGTTATGTGGTCATCGAAAAGCGCAGCAAGCTTCGGCCGGATTTGGTCGGCCTGCCGCAGGAAAAACTGGTCGAACTGAAAAAGAGCGGCGAGACGATCACCACAACGCTTGAGGTGCCTTTGATCTGCAACACGGGAGACACGATGTGGGGCCCGCACTTCGAGCGCGAGGATGTGCTCAACGCAAAGATTCTGATCACCGAGTGCACGTTCCTGGAATCGGACCATCGTGATCGCGCGCACGTTGGTCAGCATTTGCATTTGAACGATGTAGTTCGTCTGATCCGCCGATCAAAGGCCGATCATATTGTGTTGACGCACCTGTCGCGCCGCACACATCTGGGTCAGGCGCGCAAGCAGATCGATATAGCGGTGCCGGCCGAGCATCGCGACCGCGTGCACATCCTGATGGACCACCGTACAAATCGAACGCGTCTGGAACAACAAACCCAAGAGGCGGGCGATACGGCAACAGCGGAGGCGGGCGAAGTGGATGCCAAAACGCAGACCGGCGTTTGAGTGACACAACCATCCGCCGAGTGCGCGATACCGAATTGCAAACCGACGCCATGTCCGCGCCAACGACACAACCCGGCAGTGAATCGGCATCACTTCGCATTGTGGTGTGCGCCGATCCGCCGGGAAACATTCCGTTGCAGACGGCGGCAGCAAGGTTGTCAGTCGATCTGAATCTGCCCTTCGTTGATAAACCTCGCAAGCGCGGCGTGGATGTGTTGCTCGTGGTGACCGAAAAGCGGCTGGAATTGCGCATGATCGGTGGCGACCCGATTACCCGCGGCGGCAGACCGCTCTATACCGACCTAGGCAAGGTTGATGTGCACTCCGCGATGGGCCAGCGCATCCGCCAACCGATCGGCAAAGCGATCGGTCTCAAACGATTGAGCGACCCACGACCCACCATCATCGATTGCACCGCCGGCTGGGGCGAAGACAGTTGGCTGCTCGCCGGACTCGGTTGCCGTGTGTTGGCGGTCGAACGAAACAAGATCATCGCCACATTGCTGCGCGACGGTTTGCTGCGTGCGATGTCTGAACAACACACCGTCGCCTCGCGCATCACGCTGGTTCAGACCAACGCCATTGATTTGCTGCGCCGCCTGCAACATTCACACGACGCAAGGCAATGGCTTACCGAACATCGCGAATCGCTGCCGGCGACGATGGCTGACCTGTTGGAACCGGACGTGATTTACCTCGACCCGATGTTCCCGCCGCGACGCAAAGGCGCCGAAGGCAAACCACTGAAAGTGCTGCGGCAACTGGTGGGCGATGACACCGACGCCGACAAGTTGCTGCATCACGCGCGGCGCGTGGCGCGGCGACGCGTGGTGGTCAAACGACCCCTGCACGGCGAACCGGTCGGTGATGACCCGCCAACCACAAGCCACAAAGGCAAAAGCGTGCGGTATGACGTGTATGCGATGGTATGACGCCAGACACCAATTAGAATTGCGCGGCATTTGAGGTTTTGGTGATTATCCATCGCTGAAGCCCAAGCCCGTACCAGCATGCCTATGATGTCGGTTCCATGAAGGGTCAAACGAACTAGGCTAAAGTCACTCCGGGTCATTTGAGGAATATCAAGGCGAATGGAAGACCAGATTCGCAATCAACTGAATGTCGAAGCGGAAAAGGCGATCCTCGCCGCTGCGATTTTTCCCGACAGCGACATCGATCCCCACGACCCGATGGGTGAACTTCAGTCGCTCGCCGAGACGGCCGGCGCGGTCGTGGTCGATCAACTGATGCAGAACCGCAATACGCCCGATCCCGCAACGTTCATCGGCTCAGGCAAGGTCGAGGAGTTGCGCGACATGGTCAAAGTCCATGACGCGAACGTGATCGTGTTTGACAATGACCTGTCACCGCGTCAATTGGCGAACATCGAGGAGGTCGCCGAGTGCAAAGTGCTGGATCGCAGCGAGTTGATCCTTGACATTTTCGCCGCGCGGGCGAGGACGCATGAAGCCAAGCTTCAGGTCGAACTTGCCCAACTTGAATACACCTACCCGAGATTGCGGGCCATGTGGTCGCACCTCGAACGCATCGGTGGCGGCGCGCCGGCGGGCATCGGCACGCGCGGGCCGGGCGAGCAACAGATTGAAATCGACCGCCGTATCGTGCAGCGAAAAACCTCAGAGCTGAAGCGCGAAATCAAACAGGTTCAAAAACGCAAACACCGTGAGGTCGAACAGCGCAACAAGGATTTTTTCACCATCGGCCTCGTCGGCTATACCAACGCCGGCAAGTCGACACTGTTCAACACACTGACCGACGGCGGCGCGTACGCCGACGACAAACTGTTCGCCACCCTTTCAACCCGTACCCGCAAGTGGGATCTCGGCGATGGCGACACCGTCATGCTGTCCGACACCGTCGGCTTCGTGCGTGACCTGCCGCACCATCTGGTCGCTAGTTTCAAGGCTACGCTTGAAGAAGCGATTCATGCCGACCTGTTGCTCATCGTGCTCGATGTGTCGCATCCACGCGCCGATGCGCAACTGCGCACGGTCATGCAGGTGCTGGATGACATCTGTGAACCGGACCAGAAGCGTTTGCTGGTGCTCAACAAGATCGACCTAGTCGACCACAATGCCGACATTCTCGTGTTTGAAGCCGAGTACCCCGACTGCATCGCGATCAGCGCCGCCACCGGCCGCAACCTGGAGCAACTGGTCGAACATGTGCGGCTCGCGTCCCATGGTGAACCTCGCCACATGACGCTGTCCATCGACATTACTGATGGGCGCGCGTTGCAGTTCATTGAAACGCGCACCGACATCCGCGAACGGACCTACGACGACACGAACGTCATCTACGACGTCAATATCGGTCGACGGCAATTCGATCAACTGCGCTCCATGGGCGCGAAGATGAACGTGATCGCCGGCGACGATACCGACACGCCAAACGACGGCTGGGAGCAGTGACCCTTGGAACTGATTCTCTACGGCAAACCCGACTGCCTGCTGTGCGACAGGCTCGAAGCCATGCTCAGCCCGCATCTGCACACTCTCGGCGCCGCGGCGTCACTCACCAAACGCAACATCGAAGACAACCACGACTGGTATGAAACGTTTTGGTCGCGCATCCCGGTGCTGACCCTTGGTGATGAAGTGTTACTCGAAGGTCGACCTTCTCAGACGCAGGTCGACGAGGTGTTTGTATCACTGTTGGACGATCTTTCGACGTGACCGGGCAATGAATCGCAGGGTTGGCACGATTCATATTCGAAGGTGTCAACCACCAATCAACCCACCGGACTGGGCCGCCAGATTTTGCAGGCTTGCTAGAGCACTGCTTTGCCCTTGAATCTCCGACAACGCGCGCTCCATCGCAATGAATTGTGCCTCAAGGCGGGCGCGCTTGGCGTCCAGCCTTTGGTTCAATGTTTCGATCCGGTCTTCGTTGCCTTTGATCTGATTGTCGATCGCATCAACGCGACCCTGCACCACCACGTCTGTCAGGTTGCCAAGCAATTGATCGATCCGCGCGCCAATGCCTGACGCCGTCAACGTGGTTTCGTTGGTCACCGGATCGGTCTCTTCTTCCCTGAAAGTAAAGAGCGCTTCGACGGCATCGCGATCGGTGTCCAGCGCGGCCTGGAACTTGGCGGCGTCAAATTGCAACACCGCCCCGCTGCCGACGGTGATGCCGACTTGCGTCAGCGACGTGAACTGACTGGTTAAATCGCCGGTCCGTGTGTTGACGATGCGAAACAGGCTAGCCCGAATCTGGGACGTGGTGGGATCACCGAACAGCAGGCCGCGTTCGAGCGTTTCGCTGTCGAAAAAGTCCTGTGACTTAATCGCTTCCTGAACGCTGTTGAAGTTGTCCACAAAGCCCTGCACGGCGTCGACAGCAGCCGCGTCATCCTGCGACACCGAGACGCGAACAGATGAGTTGCTGGTGTTTTTCAGATCGATGGTCACGCCGGGCACCACTGAAGACAGGGAATTCTTCGTACTGGTGATGGCGATGGACTTCGCCGGATCACTTGAGCCGTAGAAAACCAGTGCGTTCTGCGCCTCGTTGAGCGTTTGGGTGTCGAGCCCGATGCCGCCGTCATCAAACACAAACGCGCCGGCCTTGCCCTGTTCCTCGGCATTGATACTTAAACGGAACGGATTAACCGACGAGCCGTCGTTGATGATCGTCGCGCTGACGTCGAGGCCGGCGTCGTTGATCTTTGTACGAATATCATCGAGCGTGTCGGTCGCGGCGATGTCGACGGTGAACTCGAACGTGCCGTTGAGGTCGTCGCCGGGGTTGGCCGCTTCGCCGAGCAGGCCGAGGTCGGCGGCCGTAGACGATCCATCTTCCTCGACGAGCAGTGACACCGCGCCGGTGCCGGTATCTTCGATGAGAATGCCGTCGCCGTTGTCGTTGACGCGGGCATTAATCGCCAGGCCGCGACTGTTGATTTCACCGATCACATCGCCGATGGTCGTCTCGTTGCCTTGCGTGAGGTCGACCGTTGCCGACGCGCCGTTGGAGTCGGTGATGCGGAATTTGCCGCTGGTCACGCCCTTGCCGCCACGGATGGACGCAAGGGTTGTGCCTTCGGTGATGTATTGTCGCTGGAGATTGCCGGAGTCGACCGAGTCGGCGGTGAACGTGCCGGCCAGGTTCAAGTCAGCCGCGGCCGTGCCTGACACGTCGGCAATGATCAAGTCAGACGCGGTACCACCGGTTGTGTCCGTGAGGAGCAGGCCGTTGCCGGCGTTGTTCAGCGAAGCAGTCACGCCCGCGCCGGCGTTGTTGATGGTGTTGATGATGTCGGCGACGCTGGTTGCGGCGGAGAGGTCAACGTTGGTCGTGGCGCCGAGTCGGTTGGTGATGTCAATGGTGCCGACGCCGACGCCGCTTCCACCGTTGAGGGCCTTGATGAGCCTTGAATTGAGCGATGCAAGGACGCGATCGCCATTGATAACGCCGTCTGCATCGCCGTCGGTTTGCAGGATGCCCAAGTCCGACGCGGCAAGTGAACTGTTCAACGCCGTCACGGCAAACGTACTGCCTCCGGCAGTGTTGTCCGTCAGTTGCAAACCTGCGCCGTTGACCGCAGCGGTCACCGCACCGGCGGATGTCGTTTCAATGGCTTCGATCACATCACCAATCGTGGACGCAGTGCCGATGTCGACGCTGAAGGTGCTGCCGTCCCGTGTCGCCAATTGAAAGTCAGGCAGGGATGAAACGGTGCGCACGCCGTTGCCGTCATTGAGTTGTGCAAGAAGCATATTCTCGCCGAGTTGATTCACGGCCGAGCCGGTTAGGGTATCACCGACGGCCACGGTGTTGAGACCGAGCGTCGCCGACGTTCCGGAGTTGTTGACATCACTAACGGTCAATTCGGTCGCGACCGAGCCGGTGTTGTCGGTAAGCACAAAGCCGTCACCGTCGACGGTGGCGGTGACGTTGATGTTCTCGGCGCCATTGATGGCGTTGAGCACGTCGTTGACCGACATGGCGGTGCTCAGGTCAACGAGTGACGACGCGCCGGAGCGGTCGGTGATTCTGATTTTGCCGCGGGTGATACCTTCGCCGCCGTTGAGTTGCGACAGTTCGGTGTCGGCGTCAAGCCTTGCATCACCGAACTCGAACGTGAGCGTGCCGCCGGCCGGCGCGATAGGTGTGCCACCGGTGTCCGCAAAGCCGCGCGAGATCAGTTGTTGGCTGCTGACCAACCGCGAGACGGTGAAGTCATACGTACCGGGTAACGCCGAGCCGGTGGCGGTGGCTTCGATGACAGTGTCGTCCGAGACCGCCGCAGTGGTGCTGTTGAAAATCGATTTGTTCAGCAGATCCGACGACGACTGTTTCAGCGAAAGCAGGTTGGCGTTGATCGCCTGAAGTGCGACTTGCTGCGAGGTGAGCACGGTGTTGCGTTGCAGCACCAGATCGCGCGGGCGCGCTTCGATCGCCATGAGCTGGTCGACAATGCCAGCGATATCCAACCCACTGATGAGTCCCACACCTGTGGTGATCTGTCCCATGGGGGACGGCCTCCTTCGCCGCTTGCGCGGACGACACAACAACCGGTGGTTACCGGTCCAACACTCCTTTATCGTCCGAGCGTTGGGCGGTGCTTGCGAATCCATCCCTGTCCGGACCGCCGCACTGAAGACAAGATCGACCAGATCGACGACTCACTTGCCGCCGATCAGCGATTATCGGACACGATTTCAGCCCGATTCACGAAGTGGTTTTTCCCTACTTTTCATTGATTCATGGTGATTTCGGCAGGGTCACACCGTTGACTTGTGCGACTTGGCGAATCCGTGCGAGCACCTGATCGGCCGATCGCTTCAACTGCACGTTGCCGCGGCTTCGGGCTTTGGCGCGCGAGGTTTGGCCGGCGGATCGAGCGATGTTCAGCAGGTCCGATTCGCGGTGCGACAATTCGCTCATCGTCGCCCAGGTGACGTGCCTTTGAAAGGTGCGGTTGCGGCGGGGATCGTAGCGGTCGACCTCTTCGACGAGCACTTCCACGCCGACTTCCAGAATGGCAAGCAGCGCCGCGGTGTTGCGGGCGTCTTCCGGGAACCCGATCAGGTGCCGACGCGCGACTGACAATACCGTAGGCAGGTTGCACGCCACAAGTCGATCGCGGATGAACGCAGCCTGATCGAGGTCGTCCTGAATCAGGTTCATATCGCGAACCAGCGGCGCGTGACGGTCCAGCGCGTCACGACGTCCGGCAGCGCGGCAACGCAGGTAGTTCATCCGCACCGCCAACGAGCGCTGATGATCGGGATCAAGCGTCGGCTGGGCAAAGATCGGCCGCAACGTCTCCGGCAAATCGTCGATCGGCTGTTCCGCCGGCGCACCATCCTTGAACGCTTCGATCAGGGCGACCATCGGCTCCGGCCGAAGCAACACCTCGTCGGCGTCCTTACGAGAAAACGTCGGCGACTCCACCCATTCGATCTTCTCGCGCCGCAACGCGGCGGCGCGCAGTTCGTACACCGCGCGGCGAATCGTGGACGGCGTTTTGCCAAACTGGCGCGCCAGCGACTGCGCTGATACACCGGCTGCAAACGCGCTGGCGATCTCCTGCTTCTCCGCCGGCGTAAGTGGATGGCTTCGCGTTGGAAACAGCAGCGCTTCGGGGTGCCGGCGATCGTGATCGTCCAACAACTGGCGGATGGACTCCACCGACCGGTCGCACTGCGACGCCAACCGCACCGCCAACTGATGCGGGCTCAGCGATTCGTTCGCGAGCAGCTTGGTTGCCTGCTTGATCAATTCCGAGCGCATGCGTTCATCCATCCGCGAAAACGACACAGCCTGGTTGATCCGGTCACCTGCCTTGTGCTCAAACGCTTCGATCGCGTCGGGCATGACGGCAATGCAAGGCTGATCACTCAAGTCGCGCTTTACCCAACGCCAGCGCAGTCCCTTCTTGCGCCAGCGACCGATGGTCTTTTCACTGACGTTCAGTCGCTGCGCCAACTCGGCAATGGTTGACGCCGGCTCTTCGGCGGAGATTGGCAACGGCGCCGACGCGGTGATCTGATCGATCAACAGACGCAGGTCAGGCAGCACTGCTTCGCCGACGAGCACAAGGTCCGACAGTTCATCGTCACGGTACCGCGTGATGCGGTACTTCAAGTAGTCAAACGGGTAGTTGGCATCGGGCTCAATTTCGTCGTGCAATTTTTCCGCTCGGCGAACCTGGTCATGCCGCGCCTTGACCGGTACGAAACGCAGTTGGCGCGTCAGGTCTTCCAAGGCGTCGGATCGAAATGTCTGTGAACTTCGTCGGGGCACGAAGGCATAGTATGCCAAGGCGAACGCGAAAGATGGAAGCCGGGCGAGGACGACCTACAATAGACGCATGAGCACGACACTGGACATCGACATCAAGTCATACTGCGGCGGACTCGCCGACGGCGCGCGGGCGGCGGCGCGGAAACTGGTTGCCGTGCCGGGTCACACGCGGGACGCCGCGCTGCGGGCGATTGCCGGCCAACTGATTCAAAACCGCGACGCCCTGCAAAGCGCCAACGCGCAGGACCTCGAAGCCGGCGAAGCGGCGGGCCTGTCATCAGCGCTACTTGATCGGCTCACCTTGACCGACACGCGCATTGAATCAATGGCCCAGAGCGTGCGACAGATTGCCGATCAGGTTGACCCGGTCGGCGAGATCATTGAAGGCTACGTGCGGCCGAACGGCATTCGCCTGGAAAAGGTGCGCGTGCCGATCGGCGTCATTCTGATCATTTTTGAATCCCGGCCAAACGTGACCAGCGATGCAGCGGCGTTGTGCATCAAAAGCGGCAACGCGGTGATTCTACGCGGCGGCAAGGAAGCACTGCATTCCAACCATGCAATCGCCCAGTGCGTGCGTGATGGCTTGACCGAAGCGGGATTGGATCCGCAACTCGTTCAACTGGTCGAAACGACCGACCGCGCGGCGGTAGGCGAACTCCTGAAACTGGAAGGCCGCATCGACCTGGCGATTCCGCGCGGCGGCGAGTCGCTGATCCGCGCGGTCGTCGAGCAGGCGCACATTCCCGTCATCAAACACTACACGGGTAACTGTCACGTCTACGTGGACGCGGCGGCGGATGAACAGATGGCGATCGACATCTGCATCAACGCCAAGACACAGCGCACCGGCGTGTGCAACGCCGCCGAGACGATTTTGTTTCACGTCGATACCGCGCACAGTGGTTTGATGGGGAAAATTCTCGGTGAGCTTTCCAAGCGCGGCGTGCAACTGCGCGGCGACAACCACACCCGCGAACACTTCGCCGCCGCCGACGAAGCCAACGATGGCGACTGGGCGGAGGAATACCTCGATATGATTTGCGCCATCAAGGTTGTGCAGAACATCGACGAAGCCATTGATCACATCAACCGCTACGGCTCACAACACACCGATGCGATCGTTACGAGTTCGGTCGCCGCCGCCGACCAGTTTGTACAACAGGTCGACACCGCCAACGCGTTCATCAATTGCTCGACGCGATTCAGCGACGGCGGGGAATACGGCCTGGGCGCGGAGATCGGCATCAGCACTGACAAACTTCACGCGCGCGGCCCAATGGGCGCGAAGGACTTGACGACGTACAAGTGGATCGCGAGGGGAAGTGGACAGGTTCGGTGAAGTTTGGATTTCGGATTGGGGATTTCGGATTTGATTCTGATCAGATCATTGCTTGACAATCGATTGCTTGACCAAGGTTAATTGAAACCAAAGACGATGTCCGACCCCAGTACCTCAATTCGAATTCCGAATTCCGAATTCCGAAATCCCTCCAAAATCCAACTGGTCGTCTTCGACCTCGGCGGCGTACTTGTACGTATTCATTATTCGTGGGCTGAGGCGTGTGCGGCGCATGGTATTCCGCAACCGCAGGCAATCCACGATGAGTGGAGCATCGAGCAACTGCGCGACGCCGGCGTGTTGTATGAAACCGGGCAGATCAACTACGAAACGTTTCTCGAACGCGCGAGGGGGATCACGGACTTGCAAGACCGTCAGGTCCGCAAGGCGTTTGAGCACTGGTTGATCGAACCGTTCCCGGAGGTGCATGTGTTTGTCGAGCAACTCGCCGGCGTCATCCATACCGCTTGCCTGTCGAACACCAACGCCAGACATTGGGAGTTGATGCACGATGACAGTCACGCATCGCTGCCGATGCAGCATCTGACGCATCGCGTGGCGAGCCACTTGGTCGGGTCGATGAAGCCAAACGTCGGCATTTATGAACACCTCGAATCCGCCTGTGGTTTGCCGGCGAACGCGCTGTTGTTTTTCGATGACAAAGCAGAGAACGTGGCGGCGGCGAAACAGCGCGGGTGGCAGGCCGAGCGGATTGACCCGACGCGCGACACCGTGCCGCAGATGCGCGAGCATTTGGTGCGACATGGCGTGCTTTGATTGGAATGACGCTGCGGTGGCGGCGCGGCCGTGCCTTTGTCGGGGCAAATCTTTATACTCCCGGCATGACCACCTTTTTCACGGAATCGACCGAATCCGCCGCCGTCGTCCGCGTTCATCGCGTGGAAGTTTACCCGCATGCGGGCGAGCCGGACCCGCTTGCCGGACAGTACCTGGACGCCGCGCGTGAGGCATTCGGACAAGGCGTATCCCTCGAATCAGGCAGGGTTTACCTGATCGAAGCTCCGCTATCGGGACAGGATGTGCAGCGGATCGCCAACGAGTTGCTTGCCGATCCGGTGAATCAATCCGTGTTCATCGGCGTGCGTGAAGCGCATGATCCGTCACAGCCGACAAGGGTTGAAGTGCACTATCAGCCCGGCGTGATGGCCCCGGTCGCGCAGTCGGCCCGGGATGCGACCCTTGAAATGCTGCCCGGACTCGACGCCGATGCCGTGCGCGTCCGCACCGGTTGGCGTTTCGATTTCACCGGTTTGGCGATCGATGGTGCTGCCTTGTGCCGGTTCGCCGAA
>JANQKH010000252.1 GCA_028281215.1 Phycisphaeraceae bacterium
GGCGACATCGGTGACGCCTGGGCCGATGGCCATGCCGGTGTGCGGCGCGACGTTTACGAAGCCTGCTATCACCTCGGTGTGAACGTGATCTTTTACGCACACGCGGAGTACAACAAATGGGTCGAAGCCACCAAACCCGAAGAAGACTGAGTTTTCCGAGCGCTCCTGGATCGCCGACTGCATGCGCCGTATGTGTGGTGCTGCTGGTTGGCGCGATGAGCATGCCGATCGTCGCTGCGCGCTCGCCGCAGATCGATGAGATGTCGCTCGACCGCTGGGCGAAGCTGCGTGAAGTTGAACGCTATCAGCTCAACATCGCGGAGAAGTATTACTCGAAGGGCGATTACAAGATCGCCATGACCGAGTACGAAAAATACCTGAAGCTCTACGAGCGCAGCGATGCCGCGTCCTACGCACAACTCAAATGGAGCATGTGCATGGTGAAGTTGCGCAAGCTGAACACCGCGATCAATGATGGTTATCGTTCCGTCATTGATTACTGGCCTGACTCGCAGGACGCGACAAAGGCGGCGTACCTGATCGCCGTCACCTATCGGCAGATGGGGCAGGTGTCCAAGGCAAAGAAAGCCTACGCCGGCGTGGTCGAAACCTATCCCGATCATGCGGTCATGCTGCGAAGCCGGTGGGATCTGCTCGACATCGCGCGCGATTTGAAAGATCAGGAAACTGTGCTGGAGATGCTCGAACAGTTCACGTTCAAGGTCAAACGAGATTCGGATCTGGCGCGAAGTTATTGCAGTTCCGCCTCGCGCGATTTGGCGAGCCATTTCCTCTACCAGGGCGATATCAACAAAGCGACGGAAGCCCTGGAGACCACCTACAAGGACGAAGCCGGACTGACCTACCGCCTTTACTATCAGGCGCGCAGCCCGATCAGTCGGCTCACCGGCGCCGAGGAATCCCGCAAGGCCGGGCACAAACTCGCCGATCACATCATCGAACGCATCTCGACGCAGATTCCCGATGCGCTCACCGATGACAAGATCAAAGCGGCCGCCAAGTCGAACTACTACCGCATCGCCGAGGTGCACAGCTATGCCCGTCGGCCGGGTGAAGTTGTCAAGGTTTACAACCAGATGATGAAAACCTTCGGCGTCGACGACGGCATCCTTGATCACCTGGCAAGTTGGTACCTCTCACAAAAGCGCCCGGATGATGCACGGCGAACGTACGCGAAGTTCGAGAACAAGATCAACGGCCAGAGTAAAATCGCATCGACCTGGATGAACGAACGCAAGTATGACAAGGCAATCGCCATCTATGAAGAACTCGACACAATCGACAAAGACGCCAACACGAAGTGGCGCTGGGCGGTCGCGTCGGCGTATGACAACTGGGGTAAGTACCGCGAGGCGATCGCCAACTACCGCCTGACCGAGAACTATCCGGCCAACCTCAACGCCATGGCGACGTGCCACCGTCGGCTCAAGGAATACAACGAAGCACTGAGCTTGTATGGTCAGATCATCAGCGCCTATCCGTCGTCCGCGCCGTCGGCGCAGTACAGCATCGGCAGCACGTTTGAACAGATGGGCAAAAAGGAAAGCGCGATTAAGGCGTTTCGCACGGTCTGTAAAAACTGGCCCAAGTCCGGCAACGCCAGCCGGGCCCACGCGCACCTGCAATCCAAATACAACATCAGCGTGACACTTGGCGGGGCGAAGGAAGATTGACAAGGGCAACCGCACTCCCCCAAAGGTCGTACTCATGCCCATCCGGTTTTACTGCGAAGCCTGCGCCGCCCGCATCAAAGTGCCCGACGGCACCAGCGGCAAACGCGTGCAATGTCCCGGTTGCGGCCATGCCCAACGCGTACCTGATGCATCCGTCGAAGAAGAGCCCGCGCCGGTCACGGCCGAACCGGCTCGCGCTCGTAAGACGGCCAGTGCACCCGTTTCGACACCGAATGTCGAAACAGCCGAGGATGTGGAGCAGGTGATGGAAACGCCATCGCCTGTGGAGGACGTTCCCGAGGCGACAGAACCCGAATTAGAAACGCATTCACAGCACGCAATCAAGGAGGATCACGGCCGCGTTGAGCACGAAGGGCCGCATACACCCAGCGTGGCCGAGTCGGCCGAGGACTGGTCAGACGCGGAGAATGAAGAAGAAGACGAGGACACGTCGCAGGCATGGGATGAGG
>JANQKH010000260.1 GCA_028281215.1 Phycisphaeraceae bacterium
GAAGCGCATTGAACAATTCCGCCCGGCCGCGGCGGCCGAGCACATCATCGACCACCGACGTATCGGGCAGCAACTCACCGGGCGCACAGCGGACGATGCGGGGCTCGGCAGACTCGACCGCCGACAACAACCGGTCCGGCCCGGCATTGGTCAACAGCGGCTCGGCAAGGTGCCCATACCGATTCAACTGCGCGTACGCATCGTTATCAGCAAGCAGCAGCAGGTTGCCTGCCATCATGGCTCCTTACTCGTTGGCGCTTCAACCCTGGGCCATCTGTCCCACGCGTTTGAGCAGGCTTTCCCAGACAACCTTGTCCGGATCGTCATCCGCCGCCCCGCGCGCGTTATCGCCGAGCCAACCGGCATAAGCTTCGAGCAGATCAGAATACGCAGGCGATCCCTTGGCGCAGTTGACTTGCATCAGGACGACGTCCCAGAACTCCGCCGCCTCTTCGAGCAGGCGCTGACGCCAATCGATGCGGCCGGACTCTTCGTTCGTGCCGAGCAACACGTCATACACGTTGTTGATGCTCGGCTTCTGG
Source organism: Phycisphaeraceae bacterium (assembly GCA_028281215.1). GTDB lineage: Bacteria > Planctomycetota > Phycisphaerae > Phycisphaerales > Phycisphaeraceae > JANQKH01. The sequence continues at coordinate 543 of JANQKH010000260.1, forward strand.
GAAACGGGTCGACCTTCATCCCAACCGCGTGGCGTGAACTGATCGAGCTTGCCCTTGCTGCCGTCCCATGTCATCGCAAGCCGAGTAAAGGCGAATCGTTCGCGACCCTTGTCGCGCATGATCGGCATCGGCCAGTTCAGCGCGGCGAGTTTGTCCTGCATATCCTTGAGCGGACCGTCGCTTTCACCGTCGCCGGGGAACAATGCGTAGAGCAGCGCATCCAGCGCGCGGTTCGCGTTTTCTTCCGCAACGGATTCATCGGTAGCCCACGGCCGCCATCGCAATTTGGTGATGTCCTTGTCTTTCACATATAGCGGATCGACGTAACCGATGCCGTTGTTGTTCGAACTGTCGAAGATCGTCTGACCGTCAGGCCGTTCCGCGGCAACGAGAATGTCCGTCACTCCGCTTTCCGTCTGCCAGTAGTCCAGGGACGCGATTGAGTTGAGCCCCTGCGTGCCCTGCGTCGAGTAAGCCAAAAGGACGAACGGGTTGGACACCATCTCGCCAGCTTCGTTTGGCCGACTGCTTTCGGGGTAGACTTCGATGAGAATGTGATCGTCATCGATGATTTCATTGACGCGTTTTTCGGCGGCTTCTTTGTCCAGTGCGGTGGGCACAAACAAGACGACTTTGAATTCATCCTCATGCCCCTGCCGCAACCGCCAGTGCGGCTTGCAGGTGCGGGCGAGGGAAGACGCCATTTGCAACACGAAACCATCGTTGTCAGGGAAATCGTATTCGATTTCACTGCCATCGCTTGTGCGCTTGGGAATGAAGCCGAAGAATTCGCCGAATCGCTCTTCCAGATGCCCGCGATCGTCCATGGACATCTTCTTGTGAAGACGATGCTGCCAGGCGATGCGCAGTTTTTCGATGACGCCTCGAATGGAAAACTTGGTCGAAATAAAATCATCCGGCAGGCCGACGGTGTCGCGAATGGACTGTTCGAGCCGGCGCTGCATCTGCTTGCGCACGTCGTACGCTTCGGCTTCCGTGACGCTGCGGTCGGCAAGCAACGCGTCACGAACGTTGATGTAGAGTTCGCGTTCGATGCCCACCACCTCGCTGAGCATTTCCAGGTCTTCGTTTTCCTTAAGTACCGGTTTCAACTCGCGACGATAAAACTTCTTGGCAGTGAACCGCTCTTCAAGTGAATCTTCCGGGCGATCGAAACTGCTGAATTGGGTTTCGAATGCTCGCCCGTGATCGCTGCTTGACCGCTCCCGCTCGTTGACGAATTTGTGCTCCAACTTTTGCAGGCAGGTGACCACGTCGACGCTGTTGCGCAGCAGGGTGTCGACTCGGCGTGAATAGCCGCGGTATTCCTCACCCAGGATTTCCAGGAAAATCGCGTAGTTCACGCGGGCAATCGCGCGCTCGGTCAGTTCGCGCAGCTTCTTGCATTCGCCTTCGTTGAAGTGCCGGGTGATGAACGGTAGCGGCCGGCTCGCAAAATCATCCACGAGGATGCGCGGGTCTTCACCGCGACGCAACGTCATCTCACGCGGCATATCTTCGATTTCTTCTTCGAGCTGTGCGCGAATCTTCTCCGAGAACAGCCTCACGTTGACGACGGATTTGGTTTCGTCAAACAGTTTCTCGGCAAGTTTCGTGGCGACTGAAACAGGGTCGGATTCCTGCGTCGTCTTCACTTCGTTGATCGCGCCGCGCACCAGTTCTTCGTTCTTGGCAAGGATGCCACGGATGCGGCGTGTGGTCTCTTCGACGCTGTCTTCCTCCAACGCCTGGTCGAGGCCGGACAAACGGCCCTTGCACTTTTCGTTCAGTTCGGCGATGGCTTTCTGGAGGAATGTGCCCTTGGCGTCAGCGCGGAATTCGGATCGATCGTCTTCCGTCACACCAATGGACAAA
>JANQKH010000263.1 GCA_028281215.1 Phycisphaeraceae bacterium
ATCCTGAATGTGCCGGCGATCCTCGCGCAGATGCATGGTGATGCCGTCCGCCCCACCCAGCTGCGCTTCCGCCGCCGCCCAGACCGGATCGGGTTCGTACGTCCGTCGTGCCTGCCGCACGGTCGCCACATGATCGATGTTGACACCAAGTTCCACCATGGAGGCAAAGGTTAGCGGAAGCAAGGGGAAGTGAGAAGTCGAAAGTAAGAAACCCTGGCTGAATTGGCGGACTTGGAGATTTGCAGATGCCCCCAGATCGCGGACGAAACTCGGGGTTGTGGGCTGCGAGGGTTTGAGCCGCTTCGGCGATTGAGAAGTTTCGTAGCGAGGTAAGGCGGGTAAAACGTAGCGACGGCTTCAACAGCGGTACGCTAAACCCGCCACTTTTGGTAACCCTGATTCGTCAATTCCATTCATGGTGGGTTTCGCTGCGCTCTACTCACCCTGCTTGCTTCTGGCCGCGCCGTTCCACACTCCGGACACGCATCACCCACAGAGCCTTGAAGGTTGTAGCCGCACGCAGCGCATTGGTTGTTTCTTATCCGCCTTTGGGCTCGACAGCGAGGGTAAAACCAAAAACGCCAAATGAGCGGAGAGATTCCCAAAATCAGAGTGGCCCACCCATGCGGGATTTGAATTGAGCGAAAGGAAGTTAAGGGCCCTGATTCCACGCGAATGTCGATACCTAAAACACCTGACCTAGTAGCAATACGCGTTCCCGACTCATACGATTGTGAACGCCAACCCGGGGGTTCAATGCGGTACTTGGTCCACGACTCCGGAGAGGTGCTATTACCTAGGAAAACATAACCCTTCGACGAAGCAAACCACCATTGTGTGAAGCGGGGCCTACTACTGATAAAGGTGTCTTGGAAGAAATAGCTCCTCACCCACAGCGCAATTGTTGCCACACAGAGCAGAAATGAAATCAAGGCAAAGGTGTGAAAGAGCCAGCGGAGCACGTGTAACTCCCAGCAGATTCACATCATTGTAGGCGTCGGAGGACCAACTTCTGTGGTGGGTGAAGCACTCATTTCTGCACTGCTCCACATTCCGGACACACATCAAACGAACCAGTCATATCGTAACCACAAGTGCGACAGAGACCTTTTCGGATTCTCGCACTTCGTAATCGTCCACGTCGGCCAAGCATCCATACGAATGGAAGAATTGAGAATATCGAAGTTACAGCCCAAGGGGGAACTTTCACATGAACCAATGAGACACCCGGAGTCCAGTCGTCACCTTCGTTTCCATACTCGAAGCCAATGAATGAAAAAGATACCTGAACAGAATCCAACGCTTGCGGTACGGGAAACAAGCTGCCATCCCGTTTTGAATACCACTCAAATGAAGATGTCGACCCATTTGCGGTGGAGAAACTCAGAATGTATATCTCCCACTGCCCATCGTTGTATCCGGCAAACAGGCCTCCATCCGGATTGTTTGACCGAAATCCTTCTGTACGAGTGAAGCTCCTTATCCACGCGACACACGTCGCAATCATCAAGATCAGCGACAGCAGCGCGAGGATGTGGAAGGTCCAACGGAACATTGGAGAATGGTAGCGAGGTAAGGCGGGTAGAACGTAGTGACGGCTTCAACAGCAGCACGCTGAACCCGCCGCTTTTGGTAACCCTGATTCGTCAATTCCACTCATGGTGGGTTTCGCTGCGCTCCACTCACCCTACTTGCTACAAATGAACCATAGATGAATTTATGTAGGTCCGGGCCCGCCCGGACAGGAATGGAAACCAAATTTGCAAATGTGTCCGGGCAGGCCCGGACCTACCCGCTGATTCGTCTCACAAAGCAATAAATGGAAAATCCAAGTGCCGATCGATGATTGACGTTGGACCTTTCCGATTCTTCAAATCGATACTCTTTCGTTCATCAACGATCCATTTTCGGCTCTTTGCCTTCTCTTTGAGCCTTCACGAACTTTTCCGCAACTTCTGCTATTGCCTCATACCTAACCATACCGTCCATCTTGGGAAACGGTGAGTATCCCTGATCCGTTAGCGCCGTGTATTGGACGGTGAGCTCGCCCTCCTGCGACCTCAAGACTTCCCAGGCCGCCAAACACGTAAAGTCTTTGTGCAGACGTGGACCTTGGCTGTGCTCGCGTGTTCCTACAAACAAATATCGCTTCCCTTTCTTGAACTTCTGGCCGTAGACCCTGAGTCGCAAGTTTCTCTTTGGATCAACAAATGAACCTGCGATTGTTTTGTTTATTTTAAGTTGAACATGGTTGTTCCCCTCCACTTTGGAAATAGTCACGTCAGCAACAAACACATGTCTTGGACCCACCGATTTGTGTTGTAGCCTTACAAACTGATCCGCGATACTCAACATCTTCTCATAATTAACCATGCCGTCTTTTTCGGGAAAGTGAGGCATTCCTTTTGTGACTTCGAAATCAACTTGCAGTTCGCCATCATCTGATTTCACAATCTCCCATGCCGTTAGAAAGTCGAGGTATACGAATCCCATCGGCCCGCGGATACGAGCATGTGCGCCCATGAATAAGTAACGCTTTCCCTTCTCGAACTTGTGATTGGGAACTTCACAAACATAACCATCGAGGTTTTTGTAACTGAATCCTCTAACCACCTTGTTTACTTTGAGTCGGACAGATCCAGGCCCGTGGACTTTAGTAACGGTCACATCGACTGCGAAAACATCTATGGGGAAGACTCTTGCGTTCCCAATTTCTGTAGTGCCGTCAAGCGGTCTCTCCTTCGCATTCGCGTCGTTTGAGTACGCTTCGGTGGCCAGCAGGATGACAATTCCGAAAAGGACGAATCTCTTCAATATAACATGTCCTTTCTTCGTCCAAGTACCAAGTCGGAACGATGACTCACCACTTATGACGTGTATCTCGCGATGCTGTTCAATCCTCCGAGTAATCTCTGAGGTAGGTTGATAGGTCGAAGGGGACGAGGCAGGCTATCGCGGTCGGATGGATCGGACGATTCTTCATTGGTTGCAGGAGATGCCAGCGAGGTAGGACGGGTAGAACGAAGTGACGGCTTCAACAGCGGTACGCTAAACTCGCCGCTTTTGGTAACTCTGATTCGTCAATTCCATTCATAGCGGGTTTCGCTGCGCTCGACCCACCCCTACTTGCTTGAAAACTCTCTCGGAGATGGTCGGAATACACAATGCCTGGTTGAAACAGACGCGCATAAGGTTGCAGATCTTCCAGATCCATCAAACACTCACTTCAAGGTTGACGGCACGATCCGGCATTCCCCGCCTTCAATCTTCCTGCCCGTTATCTTTTCCGTCCACGAATAGCTTTGGGGATCAAACGTGAACGCCTTCTTGCTTTGGGCGCCCTTCGCGAACGACTTGGGTAGCCATTGGGCAAGTTTCTCTTTCGTTTGCGCCAGGGACCGGTCGTCCGCGCGGTTCCGCCATTCGTTCGGGTCGGTTCGATGATCGTAAAACTCTTCGCTGCCGTCCTTGTAACGAATGTAGCGATGGTGTTCGCTGCGCACCGCGACATGCCGAAACTCATCGACGCTCACCGCCGGCCGCCGGTGAGCGTTCGGGTCATCCAATTGCGCCGTCAGGCTCAGGCCGTCCAGCCCCTGCAACGAAGGCAACGCGCACAAGTCAATCAACGTGGGAAACACATCCACCAGACTCGCCGGCTGTGTGACACGTTGGCCCGCCTTGCCGCGATTCGGAGCCAGGACGATCAACGGCACGCGCGTACTTTCCTCCCACAGCGTGCGCTTGTGCCAATGTCCCTTTTCGCCGAGGTGCCAGCCATGGTCCGACCAGAGCACGATGATCGTGTTCTTCGCATAGGCGCTTTGGTCCAGCGCCGCGAGCAGTCGGCCGATCTGGGCATCCGCAAACGTGATACTCGCCAGATAATGTTGCACCGCCGTTTTCCACTGACCGGCCTCGTGGGTTTTCGCCAGATCGCCCGCCTTGCGCAAAGCCAGCTTCCTGCCCTCCGCCGGCACATCGTTCAGATCATCCGCCGGCGCGTCAGGCAGTTTCACTTTGTCCAATGGGTACCGGTCCCGGTATTTCGCCGGCACATACCACGGCATGTGAGGCCGAAAGATACCAATGCCGAGGAAGAACGGCTTGTCGTGTCGGCGTTTGAAAAACTCAACGCCGTAGCTGACCGTCTGCGCATCATCAAAGTCCCCTTCCGGCTTTTTCAACACGCCCCAATCCACTTCGGGCGAATAAAGCGTGACGCCGGAGAACGGAAACGGCTTCGGCCGCGGCTGCGGTTTTGTGAACGGATACAACGCGTCATACCGGCCGCCGCGCCGACTGAACGCATCGTCATTGAACACCAACCTGCGGTATTCATGCCATTCGCCGGGCGGATTGTTGCCCGCCGTGTGATGAAACAGTTTGCCCGCGCCGGCAACGTAATAACCATGCCGTTTGAAGTACCCCGGAATCGTCACCAGGTTCGGCCGATTCGGCTTCCACCAATGCTGGTTGTTGTAAATCCCCGTCGACGACGGCAATCGGCCGCTCATCACCGCCGCGCGACTCGGACAACACACCGGCGACGCCGTGTGCGCATTGACAAACGCCGTCCCCCGCGCTGCAAGACCATCCAGCGCCGGCGTGTGCACCTTGCCCGGACAACCATTCATAAACCCAACCCAGTCGTTCAGATCGTCCACGGCAACGAACAAGACGTTCGGCCGTTCGCTTCGAGGCGACGCAATCGAAACCAGTGGAATGACGAAGGCAGAAAGAACCAAAGCCTGGAGGTGACAGCAACGCATGGTGAGAGTTTACCTCAATGCCATGCCACGGCCCCGCGTTTCAACCTTGGATATGCCTTACTGTCCTGCAATCCATACTCGCATTTTGTTTGGTTTTGTGGTATCATCGACCGTTCCCGCGCGATCGGTGCGGGCATGTCTTGAACTGGAGGTCGTTCTGTTCGCAAGTCTTACCAAGATTGATTGCGTTCCACTCGCATCCCGTCCGCTCGAAGCACACGTGCGATCTGGTCCACGTTCGATGTCTGTGCGCACAGATGTCGTCAAAACATGTCCGCCGGACATGTCCGGACACGCTGCGGACATGGTTCCGGACATCGAAACCTGCATTTTTGAGTGAAAAACGGGGTCCGGACGTCCGGACATTTTGACCGGACATGGACTTAACATGTTGTGTTTGAATAACTTAAGTCTATTTTTTAGAAGTCTGGGGTACCCCCATGTCCGGACATGCAGGGTTGCCGGGGCAAATGGGAGACGCAGAACTGTTCAGGAACGGTGCAAAGAGGGAACCGGCTGAAAACCGGTAGGCGAGATGCCAGTGGCGCGATCGGGTGGGCCGCAATACGCCGTCGCGAGGATCGCGCAACCGACGGGCAGATCGGGGCTGCAAGACAAGCACATTGCGGTGTCGGGCGCCACCACTCGGCAGCGGCATGGGTACGATTTTCCTGGATGGCGGAATGTTCACTTACCGGCGCTTCGGGCTTGCGATTGGCGTGTCATGTTCGCCATCGGGTTTGCCCGAACTTTTTGTCTTTTTTCCGGCGATTGGCGTTCAAATCAGGGGATTCGATTTGGCAAGGGGGCAAAACGTCACTATCCTTACCGCCCCGCGGAAGAACCCTCTTTTTCCCGGGTGGCGTCGGTTGGCAGACCAACGACCATCAATCGTTTCCGACCTACATTCCTGTTTCACGCTTGAAGGATCAACCCCGACGCACGTCGGTGTTGGACCACTCTGAAGGGTAGATTCATGGCCAGCACAGGCACCATTACACAGGTGATCGGTTCCACCTTTGACGCTCGATTCCCAGAAAACGACATGCCCGAGATCTATAACGCGATCAAGGTCGAGTCGAACTCGAACGGACAGGAACTGAAACTGACCGGCGAAGTGCAGCAACACCTCGGCGGCGGACAGGTGCGGGCGGTGGCGCTGGGTTCGACGGACGGTTTGACCCGCGGCATGGACTGCGTGGACTTGGGTGGCCCGGTGTCAGTGCCGGTGGGTGAGGAAGTGCTCGGCCGCGTGTTCAACCTGCTGGGCGAGCCGATCGACAAAGCCGGTGATGTGCAGGCCTCGAAGCGCATGCCGATTCACCGTGAGCCGCCAGAGTTCAAGAACCTGAACCCGAAAACGGAGATTCTTGAAACCGGCATCAAGGTCATCGACTTGCTCTGCCCGTTTGTGCGTGGCGGCAAGATCGGTCTGTTCGGTGGCGCCGGTGTCGGCAAGACCGTCATCATTCAGGAAATGATCGCGCGTGTGGCTCGTGAGTTCGGTGGTTACTCCGTGTTCTGCGGTGTGGGCGAACGCACCCGTGAAGGCAACGACCTTTGGGGTGAAATGAAAGAAGCCCAGTTCACCGACGCGGAAGGCAATGTCGGCCGCGTGTTGGACAAAGTGGCCATGGTGTCCGGCCAGATGAACGAACCGCCGGGTGCGCGTCTTCGCGTGGCGCTGTCCGGCCTGACGATGGCCGAAGAGTTCCGTGATGCTTCCGGTAAGGAAACGCTGATCTTCGTCGACAATGTGTTCCGCTTCACGCAGGCGGGTTCGGAAGTGTCGGCTTTGCTCGGTCGTATGCCTTCGGCGGTGGGTTATCAGCCGACGCTGTCCACCGAGATGGGTGAACTGCAAGAACGTATCACGTCGACCGAAAAGGGTGCCATCACTTCGGTGCAGGCGATTTACGTGCCAGCGGACGACCTGACCGACCCCGCGCCGGCGACGGCGTTCAGCCACCTGGACGCATTCGTCGTTCTCGGCCGCGAAATTGCGGAAAAGGGTATTTATCCGGCGGTCGACCCGTTGGCATCGACCAGTCGTATTCTTGATCCGGGCATCATCGGCGAAGAGCACTACGCCGTTGCCCGCCAGGTGCAGTCCATCCTTCAGCGTTACAAGAGCTTGCAGGACATCATCGCGATTCTCGGCGTGGATGAACTGGCTGAAGAAGACAAACTGATCGTGGCTCGCGCCCGAAAGATTGAACGCTTCCTGTCTCAGCCGTTCTACGTGGCTGAAGTGTTCACCGGATTCCCGGGCGTGACCAGTTCATTGTCGGACACGCTGGACAGCTTCCGCCGCATCTGCGAAGGCGAAGCAGACGACCTGCCCGAAGGCGCGTTCATGTACGTGGGCACGTTGGACGACGCCCGCGCGAAGGCGGAGAAGATGGCGGCGGAGTGATCCAGCATGGGTCATGCACACGGGTTGCAAACCCATACTTTGAGGGACGGGCCGCAACGCGTTCTTCATTGGAGCACAACCGTGCTCAATTCAGTCGTGGTTGGCCCGCGATCGAAGTCGCGTGATTTGCCGGGCGGCGGGATTTCGTACCGTCGCTTGAGCAGAACGACTTGCTTCACTTGGCGTTGGTCATCGGGATGTTGCTCGAACCAGCGTTGGACGCGCCATTCGGCGTAGCGTTTCCATTTCTCATCACGCTCGTCGATGGATCCGCCGTAGTGTTTGGAACCGAGGTACAGAATGTGTTCTTCATACTTGCGAAGCCGGGACATTGTGGTCTTGAAGTATCGCTGTGTGTCGCGAGGTTCGTTGTCGGACAGGAACAGTTCACTGCTGCCGTCGGTGAACTCGAGGCGGACGGCGGGAAACGGCGTGTGGTCCCAAGCTGAACTGAACATGCCCCACGCCTGGTCGAGGTTGAGGTAGCTTTCGTATCGGCCGGCGGTTGAATCGCTCCACTTCCCGTCGAGTTGCGTGTTCGTAATGAACAGGACGAACAGATGCCAACAAACAAAGATAAAGACGCAGCATTGTCGCATGCGCAACCAGATCAGTGCGGCGCGACGGTTGGGACGCGGCATTTGGGGCGCGGGCGAAGGTGTGGCGTCGGGGTGTTCCATGTCTCCGAGATTGTATCGCACGTCACGCGACTGCCGGCTCGGAGCGGACGACATCAACCTTCAGTTCGCCGGCTTGTTCGGTCACCTTCAACATGGAACCTTCAACCAGTTCGCCGGAGAGCAAGGCGCGTCCGATCTTGGTCTCCAGTTCGTGCTGCAGGTATCGCTTGAGCGGGCGGGCGCCGTAAACCGGGTCGTAACCGGCGTTGGCAATGACGTCCTTCGCTTCGTCGGTGAGCACCATACCGATGCGCCGCTCTTGCAGGCGCTTGCGAATGTCGTTGGCGAGCAACTCGACGATCTGTTTGATCTCATCGAGCGTGAGCGGCTTGAACAGGACAATGTCGTCGACGCGGTTGAGGAACTCGGGCCGAAAGTGCGAACGCAGGTCGGCCATGACACTGTTGCGGGCGTGGTCGCTGATCTCACCGCCGCCAGCCGCCATCGTGTCTTCCAGCAGGTGCGGCGAACCGATGTTGCTGGTCATGATAATGACCGTGTTCTTGAAGTTGACGGTTCGGCCGTGGCTGTCGGTGACGCGGCCGTCATCGAGGATTTGCAGCAAGACGTTGAACACATCGTGGTGCGCCTTTTCGATCTCATCGAAGAGGATGACGCTGTACGGTTTGCGTCGCACCGCTTCCGTGAGTTGGCCGCCTTCCTCGAAGCCGACGTAGCCGGGCGGCGCACCGATCATGCGCGACACGGCGTGTTTTTCCATGTATTCGCTCATGTCGATGCGAATGATGTTGTCCTCACTGTCGAACAGCGACTCAGCGAGGGCTCGGGCGAGTTCGGTTTTTCCGACACCGGTCGGGCCGAGGAAGATAAACGACCCGATAGGGCGCTTGGGGTCTTTGATGCCTGCGCGGGCACGGATGACGGCGTCGGCGACGAGTTTGACCGCTTCGTTCTGGCCGATAACGCGCTGACGCAGCAGTTCATCGAGTTTGAGCAGCTTCTCGCGCTCGCCTTCGACGAGGCGGGTGACCGGCACGCCAGTCCAGCGCGAGACGATTTCAGCGATTTCGTCTTCCGTGACGGCTTCGCGGACGAGGGATTCAATTTCGGATTGCGGATTGCGGATTGCTGATTTTGCTTCAAGATCTGCCAGTTTCTTCTCGAGTTCGGGCAGTGTCCCGTACTTCAGTTCGGCGGCGCGTTCGAGGTTGTGGGTGCGCTCGGCCTCCTCGATTTCGTGGCGGACCTGTTCGATCTCTTCGCGGACGGAGCGTTCGCTGTCGACGGTTTGTTTCTCGGCTTCCCACTGCGCGAACATCGCGTCGCGTTTTTCTTTGGCGTCGGCGAGTTCTTTCTGAAGTGCGCTTAGCCGGGAGCGGCTGGCGTCGTCGGTCTCCTTTTTGAGCGCCGCTTCTTCGATTTCGAGTTGCGTCACGCGGCGGGTGACTTCGTCCAGTTCGGCGGGCATCGAATCGATCTCGGTGCGCACCATCGCGCACGCTTCATCGACCAGGTCGATCGCTTTGTCCGGCAGAAAACGGTCGGTGATGTATCGATTGGAAAGCACCGCTGCGGCGACGAGCGCGTTATCAGCGATCTTCACGCCATGGTGCGCCTGATAGCGATCATTCAACCCGCGCAGGATGGAGATCGTGTCTTCTACCGTGGGCGGGTCAACCTGCACGGGTTGGAAACGACGTTCAAGGGCAGCATCTTTCTCGATGTACTTGCGATACTCGTCCAGCGTGGTCGCGCCGATGCAGTGCAGTTCGCCGCGGGCGAGCATGGGCTTGAGCAGGTTGCCCGCGTCCATCGCGCCCTCGGCTTTGCCGGCGCCGACGATGGTGTGCAGTTCATCGATGAACAACAGGATGCGGCCGTCGCTATGTTTCACTTCATTGAGCACGGCTTTGAGGCGTTCTTCAAATTCGCCGCGGAACTTCGCGCCGGCGACGAGTGAACCCATGTCGAGCGCGAAGATGGATTTGTCTTTGAGGCCTTCAGGCACATCGCCGCGCACGATGCGCTGGGCGAGTCCTTCGACGATGGCGGTTTTGCCGACGCCGGGCTCGCCGATGAGCACGGGGTTGTTCTTGGTCTTGCGGGAGAGCACGCGAACGACGCGGCGGATTTCACCGTCGCGGCCGATGACCGGGTCCATCTTGCCTTGCCGGGCGTCGGCGACGAGGTCGCGGCCGTAGCGATCAAGCGCTTCGTACGTGGCTTCGGGATCGGCGCTGGTGACGCGCTGGTTGCCGCGCACCTGGGTGAGCGCTTCAAGGAACGCATCGCGCGTGACGCCGAGTGTACGGAGAATATCACCGGCGCTCGATTTGTTGTCATCCAACATGGCGAGCACCAGGTGTTCGACCGAAACGTATTCGTCCTTCAATCGCTCGGCCTGTTTTTGCGCATTGACGAGAATCTGCTGGGTCTGCTGGGTGACTCGAATGGACCCTTGCTCAAACCCGCCGCCCGACACGCTCGGTCGTTTGTCCAACTGGCGTTGCAGTTCGGTGATGGTGACGTCGACCGGTCGGCCGAGTTTGTCGAACAGGCGTGGGATAAGGCCGTCGTCCTGTTGGCACAAGGCGAGCAACAGGTGTTCGCCGTCGACTTCCTGATGGCCTCGTTCGACCGCGATGGATTGCGCGTCCTGCAACGCCTGCTGGCTTCGTTGCGTGAGTTTGCTGAAGTCCATGTTTCACCTCGGTGGGAGTATCGAACGGTTGATTCGTGGCGGTTATGGATCGTTCCGGGGGTTGAAGTTGGAGGTTTCTTTCAGTTGTTCGAACAGTTGTTTTTCTTCATCGGTGAGTTCTTTAGGCACGGTGATTAGCAGGCGCACGAACAGGTCGCCGCGATCGTCGTCAGACTTCGAACCTTTCTTTCGCAATCCCCTGCCTTGGAGGCGAAGCTTCTGGCCGGAGGCAGAGCCATGTGGAATCGTCAGGGACACGGAGTCATCCAGGGTTTGCACATCGATCTTCGCGCCGAGCGCCGCTTCCCATGGCGTGAGTTTCAGATCAGCGGTCAGGTTATGACCGTTCACTTCAAAGCGCGGATGCTTGGCAATGTGCAAACGCAGGTGCAGATCGCCTGCCGGCCCGCCGTTTGCGCCGGGAGCGCCTTGGCCCTTGAGGCGGATGACCGAACCGTCGGTGGCGCCGGCTGGAATTCTGACGTTGTAACGGCGCGTGCCTTGCGGTCGGCCCTGGGCGTCCAGTTGTTGCAGGGTCATGTCGCGTTCGCCGCCGTGGTACGCTTCCTCGAGCGTGATGGTGAGCGCCGATTCGCTGTCGGCACCTTTGCGTGCGCCGCGACCAGCGTGTTGGCGCGCGCCGCCAAAGCCTGCAGTATTGAAGCCTTGTTGTCGTCCGCCAAAGATCGCTTCAAAGAAGTCACTGAATCCACCGCCGGGGCTGA
>JANQKH010000298.1 GCA_028281215.1 Phycisphaeraceae bacterium
TAATCGTGATGTCGTAACCGTCCTTCGTGCCGTCGGCGTCCATGCTGGTCAGCACAATCTCGCCCGCGCCGCGTTCGACGACATGCTTCGCCCACGACACGGCTTCCAGGCCCGTCGGCGTCCGCCCGCCGTGGATGTGAATCTCAAACACTTCGCTGCCGTCGCCGTGATGGATCGGTTCAATCTCGTCCGCGATGCTACCCGCTTCGGTCGCTTCCTTGCGATGCGCCTCAAATGCCTCGCGCGACACGCGCTTCGGGTCGATGTTCACCACCGTCGCGCACTTGCCGAACCGCTTGGCTGTCTGCGTGACGATCGCCGGCGTGACGACCGCCGCCGTGTTGATGCTCACCTTCTCCGTACCTGCCTGCACCAGCGCGGTCACATCATCAATCGTGCGAATCCCGCCGCCGACGGTGAACGGCATGAAGCACTGCTCGGCAACCTGTTGCACCACGTCGAAAATAATCGACCGATCCTCATGGCTTGCGGTGATGTCGAGGAAGACCAGCTCGTCAGCGCCGGCTTCGTCGTATTGCCGGGCAATCTCAACCGGATCGCCGGCATCGCGCAGGTCGACAAAGTTCACGCCCTTGACGACGCGGCCGGCCTTCACATCCAGACACGGAATGATGCGGTGGGTGAGCAAAGCGGGGGGATTTTAGCAGATGGATCATGGTCGGGGGATCAGCCAAGCAGCATGGAATTCAAACGATTGACACAGGTTTCGTCCAGTTTGAGTTCCATGTCGAATCGATGCATCCCCGGACCGTAGTGATCCATTTCTTCCCGAATCGTGATGAATCCGAATCGCTCGAAAAACGGTCGGGCGTGTTGAGTCGTGTCCAATTTCACCGTGACATCACCCCGCGCCTCATGAAGCAGGAGAAGCCGTTCGCGCAGCAGGAATGATCCGACGTATTGCCGGTGATGGCTTCGTCGAACCAAGCCCCAGCAGAGCGTAGCGGATGGACGGTGAAAACCGCCGCATGCGACGGCCGTTCCGTTCGCATCCTCCACAATGAAGTAGTCGAATTGTTGTTGCTCGACCTCCTCTTTGAACGGGCCGCGTTCGTTGGGCAACACATCCATGGGCATGTTGGAGTCGAAAATCTCAAGACACGAATCCAAATCCTCGGGTGTGAAAGGCCGAATGGTCAATTGATCGATGATTGACATGACGTGTCACTCCACAATCTGATTCCCTTCTTTCATGATGTCATTGCCGCCTTTGATTTCAATGTCGATCTCGCTGCCGCGGTCGAGTGAGTTGCCGTGAATCATCGCGTGGCGGGTGTTGCCGTCAATCAGCACCGCCGCCTTCATGCGTTCTTCTTTACGCGAATCGCTGATCATGCAGCCGGTCATGCTCAACCGTTCACAATCCGTCACCGCCACGCCGACCGGTCGCGGATTGGCGATCTGACAGCCGGTCAGCGTGACGCGCCTGCATCCGTTGAACTCCACTGTTCCTCGCCGATCGGGCGCCGCCTTTTGATAACTGTCGCCGCCCATTTGGTCATTGATCAGATTGCCGCTCAGCAGTACGCCTTCGCATTGGTTGAATCGCAGATGCATGCCGAGCGATGTGTTGTGGTATTGGTCGAGATTGTTACCGGTCAGCGACACGTTGGCGCATTGCTCGGCGAGAATGTTGTGGTTGTACGCGGTGTAAATCGAATTGCCGTCGATGGCGACGCCGCGGCAGCCGGTCATGTGAATGTTGGTTTCCTGGTTGCCGATCAGGTTGCCGGCAATGGTCCACAGGCCCATGGTTTCGCCTTCGCGCTTGCCGATCAGTCGTACGTTCGCCCCGCCGGGGCAGGGTGTCGCCTGAATCGTATTGCTGACGATCGTGCCTTCGCGCACGGAGGCTTTCGGTGCGGTGCAGTCGATCCAGATTTCCGCCGTCGGTGTCGGCTCGGTTTTATGTGCACGAAAGTTGTTGTATTCGATGTCGTTTCCGGTTATTTGCAGATTGCGCACTTCGGATCGTTCAATGCGAATGCCGCCGAGTCGGCAGTAGCTGATGTGGTTGTTGTTGATGTTGATCTGATGCAAGTTCACGCCGTCCATGAACACGCCCACGCCGGTGTTGCGATACATGTGGCAGTGCGAGATGATCACGTTACGGTTGCGCTTCGTCAGGTGAATGCCGTGCCGCAGGTGTCGCAGCAGCACGCCTTCAAATGTCGCCTGAAATGTTTCTTCGATGCGAACGCCGTCCGCTTGCGCGTGCGCGCCTTCGATCTCCACGTTCAACAGTGAAGGCAGCCGCTGCTTCGACCAGACGTTCGGCTTGACCGAGTTCGGGTCGGCCGTGCCGCCGTGCGTGCCGACGAAGAAAAACGCCGGCCCCGCGCCGGCCATGATTACCTTCGCTGTCCCGCCGAAACCCTGCACACTTGTGCGACCGGCCGCATCCAGCGGCACTTCGATCGGCGACTTAATCAAATAGTTCCCGCGTGGCAGTTCGATCAAACCATCGCCTTGCGTGACCGCGTGCTGAATCGCTTCCGTGTCGTCGGTTTTACCATCGCCGGTGGCGCCGAAATTTCGGACGTTGCTCATGAAAGCCCCTTTGCATTTCCTTCAGATGACAGGCGGGTGCGGTTAATACGTCACCTGCATCGCCACGATTGTCTGGTCATCACTCGGTCGCACGCCGCCTTCGTGGTCGCGCAGCGCCTGCATGATCGATCCCACGACACAATCCGGTTCGCCCGAACAATCGACCAGTGACTTCTCAATCCCCGGGATGCCGAACATCTTGTCGTTCGGGTTGAGCGATTCCGCGATGCCGTCGGTGTAAAGCACCAGCGTCTGTAACGGCTTGAGCGTGATGGTGTGCTCTTCGTAGTCGGCGTCATCGACAACACCAAGCGGGAGCCCGCCGCCCTCATCGAGTTGCCGCAACGGTGCATCGGGCGATTTCAGCAACGCCGGCGGATGACCGGCCCGCGAATACGTCAGCGTCAGATCGTTCGGATCAAAGAACGCCATGAACGCAGTTACGAAGTTCTCGTCGATCCGCTTGGCGCACAGATGACGGTTGGCGAATGTCAGCAACTCCGCCGGCCCTTCCGGCATGTGCGGATACGCGTACAGGATGGCGTTGAGCATCGCCATCACCACCGCCGCGCTCGGCCCGTGTCCGGATACATCCGCGACAAGAATCGCCCACCGTGCGTTTGGGTCGACCGTGCGCTCGGTCGGCGGATCTTTCAGGCACACAAAGTCATACACGTCCCCACCCGCACGGTCATACGTGTTGTAGCTCGCGGCGATCTCCAGTTTGGAAATCTCGGGCAAATGCTTGGGCAGCAGCGCGCGTTGAATGTTGGCAATGCGCTCCACCTCGCGCTCCATCTGTTCGTTCAGCCGACGAAGTTCCTTGTGGACGATCACGTTGTTGACCATCGCGCCGATCAGGTTCGCACGCAGGATCGATTCGCGAAGATCCTCGATCGAAAAACCCTCCGGTTCCTTCCGAAACATGATCGCCCAGTTCATCGCCACGCCGTCAATGAACGCCGGCACCGCTGTCAGCGAACCGAACGGGGAGAGAAAGTCGCCCAGGATCGGATCGTCCGGTA
The DNA here is from genome assembly GCA_028281215.1 of Phycisphaeraceae bacterium. Taxonomy (GTDB): domain Bacteria; phylum Planctomycetota; class Phycisphaerae; order Phycisphaerales; family Phycisphaeraceae; genus JANQKH01. Next base: position 3,597 of record JANQKH010000298.1, read on the forward strand.
CGTTCATGTGGTGACACAACTTCGGCGTCGGCGTTGAAATCAACTTGCCCAGAAATCCGCCCGTGACCGTCGGCAGTTCCTCGCGTTTGCCCCACGGGTCGTCCGTTTCCGCCTGGTTCACACCGTCCAACCCGATCCGCCGCGTGATCTTGTACTGACCAGGCTTCAACCCCTTGCACGTCAGGGTGATCAGTCCCACGTCGCCCATCGTCTTCCACATGGCGTGGCTGAACGCTTTCATGACCTCGGACGGCTGCTCCGCCTTCGACACCTTGATCACCATCTCCATAAACAGATTGATCTGCTCGGAATGGTCCACATCGAGAAAACCCAACTCGGCAAAGGTCTGGTCGGCGTGCGGCTGAAGATCGGCGGCGGTGTCAATGTTCATGGCAACAATCATACGAACGAGTGAGAAAGAAGCGCGGAAAAATGCACGCTGCCGCAATCCTGTAACTGCCTGCACCGGCACGCCGCAGTTCTTGGATAGCGGACACGCTACGGCATCCGCTCTCCTTGTCATCGTATTTTATGGTAAATCATTGATGGCAACACCTTTACGAAATGCCTCGAGGGTTCCTTTTTGACGATGGATCGCCAGATGATCGGATCGTCGCCACTCGCTGGCGTCTCCAATCGTTGAACGGGTTCGAATTAGTAATCGAGCGCCACCGCGTTTTATTCGTGGTCACCCGTTACGCGCATGTATCGCAGGCCGGGCGATTCGAATGCCCGAGAAGTGATTCGCATTTTTCGAGGTCACGTTTCCAACTTCCCATTTCATGTTGTGGTCTCCGGACGGAGCCTGAGACTAATGGGTATGGATGTTTGTTTGACTGGGGTGTGCCGATTTATTCTTCGATCGGCACATCGAAGTACGCCAGCGCCCATTCTTTCATGTAGCGCACCTGAGTCGGTTCGACTTTGTAGAGTACAAACTGTGGGTCGTTCACGTCCGGCAAGAACTGTTGCAACAAGGGCGACTCATCCCACCGCGCCTGTTTGATGGTCATGTCAGTGATCGTGTGGGCTATGCCGGTGATGCGGACCTGGTCGTGGTCGGCTGTCATGTAACACAGTTCCACTTTGGCGTTGGCTTCGATCTCACCGGTTTTGTTCGAGTCGTGCAGGGACGCGACCCAGATTACAAAGCCGTCATTGCGCAAAGGCGACACCGGCCGCACGCGCGGCTGATCGCCGTCCATCGTCGCGAAGACGGGGAACTTGTCCTTGTCGATGACCGCCAGCGCGAGCGATCGCACCTGTGTGGGGTCAACCGGTTCAGGCAGCGGTTTGGGCATGACGGGATTCTATAAGGAAGCCAGAGAAACAAAAACACGAGAAGGATGAGCAACGACCAAACTCTGTACGAAATCATATTCCAGGTGGCTGGGGCAAAGGAGACTTGGCGACGTTCCCCAGTTATTCGGTCGAGAGTGATCGCTTGCTGTGGCGCGCCAAGCCTTTGCCACAGACACCCGGTGTCAACATGTTGCATGCGGTGCCGCTTTGGCCGTTCACTCTTTGATCAACCGCACATCGCCCCAATTGCCGTGGTCAGAGAAGTCGAAATCTTTGCCGGGTTCGACGGCAAGGGTGATGGTTTTGACGCCTTCAATTTTGACGCGGAGGTCGTGCGGTTCGTCGTTGCCTTTGATGCGGACGCGTTGGAGTTCTTTGCCGTCGCCGAGGACGACGAATTCGCAGTCGCCGCGGCCGTTGGTGGCGTCATCGATGCCGATGGTGGCGGCGAGGATGTTGAACTGCCCGGGCCGATCGAAGGTGAGTCGACAGGTGGCGTGGACGCCGATGCCTTTGTCGAAGACGCGGCCGCGGATGGACAGCGGTCGGCCGCGCACGGATTTGTCTTTCTTCCAACTGCCGACCTGGGCGATGGCGCGTTCGTAGACGTCGGTCGGGTTGAGGTCGGACATGAAGACGAGGCGGTCACTGCGGATGCGCATTCCGCGGACGGTGGCCCAGGGCAGCACCATGTCGGGGCCGGACACGAGTTTGAGGTACGCCAGTCCGGCGCGCATTTTGTTGAGCTTCGCCCACATGGTGGACCCGTCGGCGAGGGTGAGTTCGGCCAGACCGGTCAGGTTCGGCGCTTTGCCGGTGCCGGCCAGCAGTACGCCGAACACTTTGTCGCGTGTGATCGTGCGCTCTTGTTCCTGATAGAGAAACTTCACGGCCTTGTCATCCATGGAGACCATGACGCCGGACAGCGACTGCACTTTGTTTTCGACCAGCACGAACAGTCGATCCTTGCCGCCGCCTTCTTCGCCGATGGCGTTGGTGAACGAAGTTGCGCCGGTCGGCTGGTTCTTCGGGTTGTTGTTTGCGGTGATGCGCACGCCGCGGACGGCGCTGAGCGGTAGTTCCATCGCTTCGCCGTAGGACCAGTCGATGACGGCGTGGTCTTCGGTGAGTGTGACCTTGGTCGCACTGATCACACCGCCGCCGACCAGATGCACGAGCGAGACGGCTTCAATATCAGCCGCCCCGACCGGCCGGGTGATGCGCCGTAAGCCTTGCAGGTCGACCGTCGTCTGTGAGTCTTCGAAGGTGACCTGTCCTTTTTCATCGATGGCCAGGACGCGCTTGGCGATCTTGGAACCGTCGAGCAACACGGCGACGTCGGTATCGTCCGAGTCGGTGTCATAGGCGGTGACCGGCAGGGCGATCAGGAGTGTTATCAGCACGGCAAGCAGTCGGTTCATCATGCGCGGACCACAGCGGTTGGGGTTGGGTTGCAGGCTCACGTTGTTCTCCACTCCGTACACGTTCGGGATTACACCATGATACGCCATACCGGCCTGTAACATGCGTTTTTATGCGGGAATTGCGGCCAATTCTTCGCGGGCGGCCTCGACCAGCGGGGCGATGGTGTCGGCGGAGAAATCGAATTTCACCCCCGCGGCGGCGAACAATTCCGGCAGCGGCCGGGTTCCGCCCAGCGCCAGGGCGTTGCGATAATTGGCCAGAGCCGCGTCGGGGTCGTTGCGGTATTGCAACCACATTTGAAGCGAACCGATTTGGGCGATGCCGTATTCGATGTAGTAGAACGGCACGCCGAACAGGTGCGTCTGTCGCTGCCACATCGATTCGCGCGGGGTCTCGAAACCGGTCCAGTCGACCGCCTTGCTGCTGAGCCGATCGAGCAACGAAAGCCAGTGTGCGGTGCGCTCGTCTCGTGTGTGGGTCGGGTTGGTGTAAATCCAATGCTGGAACCCGTCGATGATCGCCACCCACGGCAATACGCGCACGGCACGTTCGATGGCGAGGCGTTTGGCGCGACTTGCATCGTCGGGGTTGTAAAACTCGTCGTAACTGTCTGCGGCGATCAACTCCATCGACATGCTCGCCACTTCGCAGAACTCAAGCGGCGCGTGGCGCACGAAGACCAGGTCGACGTGGTCGCACGCTTCGATGTGATGGAATGCGTGGCCGCCTTCGTGCAACAGGGTTTCGACGTCGCCCTGCACGCCGGCGGCGTTCATGAAGATGAACGGCTTCTTGCTCTTTTCGAGCGAACACTGATAACCGCCCGGGCGTTTGCCCTTACGGCTATCGAGGTCGAGCGTGTCGCCGAGTTTCATCGTGCCAAACTGTTCGGCGAGCACGGGCGACACGCGGTTGAACATGTTGCGCGTCTTGGTGACGAAGCCTTCGATGTCGTCTTCTTCAAACGGGCGCAGGGGTGGTCGGCCTTTGGGATCGACCGAGGTATCCCACGGCCGCAATTGTTCCACGCCGAGGTCGGCGGCCTTTTCACGATCGAGTTCTTCAACGAGCGGGACGATCAGATCTTCGCAGGACTGACCAAATTGCAGGCAATCATCCGGTGTGTAGTCGAAACGTTTCTTGACCTGCCAGATGTAGGAGCGGTAGTTGTCGTGGCCGGCGTTCTGACCCATCTTGTCGCGCAGGGGCACAAGCTTTTCAAAAATATCATCGATGCGGTCGCGGTCTTTAAGCCGACGGTCGACGATGAGTTGCCACGCCTGCTTCCGGGTGTCGCGATCGTTTTCTTCGAGGAACTTGGCCATCTGTTGGATGGTGCGCTGCTTGCCCTGGAATTCGATCATCATCTCGCCGCAGATCTTGCCGTACTCGGTGGAGAGTTTGGTGTCCTCGGTTTGAAGCGGGATGTTTTCCTCGCGGAAGACGTCAACGTCGGCCTGCCAGTTCCGGGCGAGCAGTCGGATTTCCGGCCGATCGAATTGTTCGCGGAACTCACACGCGAGAAACTTCTTCTGCAACTCGAAAAAGATGGGTTTGAGCTTGGGTTCAATGTTCTCGACGAAGTGCATGAACGCTTTTTCGATTTCTTCATCGTCGGTGTGGCAGGTGTTGTCGATGTAACGCCACGAGCCGTATTCATCGACTTCGGCGTCCAGATCGGAGAAGTCGGCGAGCCACTGTTTGAGATCGGCGACCGACTCCAGCGGTCGATCGAGCAAGGCTTGGAAAAGCGGTTCAAGCTGGGACCAGTCGGAACAATCAAGATTGGCGGGAATGAATTCGCTCACGGTAGATTCCTTCGGTGTGGGGAGAGTTGGATTGTAGCGGGTATCGCGGGAGCCGACCTTGGGGGTTTTGTTTTTCACAGAGGCTGTGGAGATTGGGAGTGCACGGAGGGGGATGACGCAAACACCGACGATCGAGTTGAAGTCGACTCCGCGATTCTGGACGAAACATCGTCCATGTGATATTCCATGTGGGCATGGAAGACGGAACGCCAACACCGCCGCAACCAACGCCATCACCACCGCCGGTGTCGCAACCGGCTCCGCCGCGCGAAGCGTTTCTGTCGCTTTTCCTCGCGGAGCATGATGCGCCTTGTCCGCGTTGTGGTTACAACTTGCGTGGTTTGCGGTCGCCGATGTGTCCGGAGTGTGGCGACGCGTTGCGCCTTCAGGTTGGACTGGTGGATCCCAAGTTGGGCGCGTTCATCCTTTTGCTCGTGTCACTTTGTCTCGGCTTCGGGGGCAGTTCATTGATGGGGTTGATCGCGCTGAAAGAAGCGCCGGGCAGTTGGTGGGAAAGCGCCAGTGCGATCGCCTTGATTGTGCAATGGCTCTGGACCGGCATCGCGTTGCCGGTCGTGATCGCGATGAAGCGCGCCTTTCGTCGCATGGAAGTGCACGTGCAATGGCTGCTCTCCGGCGGCGCGCTATCGCTTGTGCTGATCGGATCAGTGCTGGTGGTCGCGTTCTTTGATGAGTAAAGCGAATTCAATCGAAGCGTGATGGAGATTGGGCGCCACGCTTTGCAAAGTGTGCGGCATAGTCTTCGTCCGCCATGAAGCATCACACTTTGCAAAACCAAAGTGTGGCGCCCAAGCACCAGCAATCGGTCATTCTGTTTTCGATTGAACGATCACCTCGACGCGACGGCATCGGTCTCCGCCGGTTCGCGGTAACCATTCGGCCGGTTTTTGAACCACTGCCATGCGGTTTCGATGATTCGATCGAGGTCGGTGTATTGCGCCTGCCAGCCGATCTCATTCTTGATTTTGTCGGCGTTGGCGTAGAGTTGCGGCGGATCGCCGGCGCGGCGTTCCCCTATTTTGATCGGAATGTCGACGCCCGTGACGCGCTTGGCGGCATCGACCACTTCGCGCACGCTGTAACCTTTGCCGATGCCCAGGTTGTAGAAACGCTGGTCGCCCGGCTGCAGTGCATCAGCGACGAGCATGTGTGCGTCGACCAAGTCTTCGACGTGAATGTAATCGCGAATACACGTGCCGTCCGGCGTGTCATAGTCTTCGCCGAAGATCGTGAAACTGTCGCGGCGACCGAGCGCGGCCAGAAGCAGCAGGGGAATCACGTGCGTTTCCGGTTGATGGTCTTCGCCAATGCTGCCGTCTGCCGCGGAGCCGGCGACGTTGAAGTAACGCAGTGCGGCAAAAGAGAAGTCGGCATTCGACGCGGCATAATCGCGCAGCATGCGTTCGACGAACAGTTTTGACCAGCCGTAGGGATTGATCGGCGCCTGCGCCATATCTTCGACAAGCGGCATCTGCTCCGGTTCGCCGTAGGTCGCGCAGGTGGAACTGAACACCAGCCGGTTGACACCGACCGAATCCATCGCCTGCAGCAGGCTCAGCGAGCCGGTGGTGTTGTTGTGGTAGTAGGACAGCGGATCGGTCACGGATTCCCCGACCATCGCAAAGGCGGCGAAGTGCATTACGGCTTCGATGGCGTACTTGCCCAGAATGGTTGCAACCATCTCCGTATCGCGCAGATCGATCTGTTCCAGCGGCACATCGCTCGGTACGGCGGCACGGTAGCCGCGCTCCAGGTTGTCCAGCACCACAACCTGATGCCCGGCTTCGATCAGCCGTTTGACCGCATGCGATCCAATGTATCCGGCGCCGCCGGTGACGAGGAAATTCATGGTTCGATCCTGAATCTGCTTTTATTCATCCAACGCCAAGGGACTTCGCTATGTCGAAACCGGTGTATTTCCGTTTTCTGTTTCGGTTTCCTTTTCGCGACCCAACCTTGCGATCAACATCGTCGCGGCAAACCCGCCGAGGATCAGCGCCAGCGATCCGCCCACATTCACTGCCGATGGCGGGAAAAACTCCGTCGGGTAATCTTCCTTTTCAATCACCTTACCGGTTGAGCTGTCCACCAGTTCGGTCTTTCCATTGATGACCTGCTCGGCGACCACGCCCGATTTGAACGGTTGGCCGACTTCCAGCGTTTCGACTGGTTGCTGGAACGGCCAAAGTCCAACCACCGCGCCGATCAGCAAACCGATCAGCACGCCAAGCGTTGGTCGTTCACACTTTTTCAACAGCATGCGCAGCAGGTTGCTCACCACCACCACACCGATGACCACGCCCAGGCCGACCGGCAGGATGACGGTCTTGCCGACCTGCATGATCTGGTCCATGTCCTTGTCTTTGAGCGCATCCTTGAACGCGTCGATGCCCGAAAGAATCGCCACGTACACGCCCAGCACCAGCAGCAGGTAACCGCCGCTGACACCCGGCAGGATCATTGCGCTCGCGCCGGCAACGCCTGCGAGCATGAGCAGCAGAAATCCGGCGTCGTCCACGGAACTGCCTGCGGAGTTTTGCCCCTGGTAGATCGCCAGCACCGCCATCGCGGCAAAGCCGATCACCGCGCCGGTCCACATGCCGGGCGTGCGTTTGTCAATCATCTTCCACACGATCGGCACGCCGCCGAGCGTCAGGCCGATGAAAATGCTGTACATGATCCAACGGTGATCGACGACCAGCCCTTTGACTGTGCCGGCGAGCAACACAATCGCCGCCAACGCCGCGATCACGACCGATCCCAGCACGACGATGGATTGCTTGCGGAACTTGAACGTGGTGACTTCCGCGATGGCGTTGATA
>JANQKH010000369.1 GCA_028281215.1 Phycisphaeraceae bacterium
GGGGCGCCACGGCGGCATCCATCGCCACAATCTTCCGCCATGCTTCACCCGCGGCCAGATTGCCCGCGCCTTCGCCTTTCACCTGCTGGATCACAGCGACCTGATCGTCGAGCGCATCGGCCAACACCACCGGCGCACTGACCGCTACACACGCCAACATCAAACCGAACCGAAACAGATGGTCTTTCATGTCACCGCCTCGTCATGGAATGAAAAAATCGAGATCGCCGACATTCTACCGGGGAAAGAAGGGATTGATTGCGAGGGAAAACAGACCGCTCCCTCCCTGTCGGGGCTGGTATTCACCGTTTCGGCAAAAGTTGATCGCTTTAAGGATGATTACCGCGGGACGGGCAGTGCGGCGATGCGGAGTTTCATGCCGGCGCGGACGTTGCCGGGTTTGGCGCCGATGACGTCGCGGTTGACCTTGTAAAGATGATGCCAGTGTTCGCCCTTGCCGTAGTGCTGTTTGGCGATCGCCCAAAGCGTTTCGCCGGCGCGGACGATGTGTGTGTCCTTGCCGGGGGCGGGGGTTGGTGACGGGGTGGTCGCCTTGGCGGACTTCGTCGTCACCGGCGGCATGGCGGACAGACTGGGCAATTGAATGACCTGGCCGACACGGAGTCGACGTGAATCGACTTTCGGGTTCGCTCTGGCGATGGTCATCCAGTGGCGTTCGGCGCCATAGACCGTCACGGCAATGGAACTGAACGTATCACCCGGCTGAATGGTGTAGGTCTTACCCGAATGCGCGCGCGGTTGCAGTGCGACGGTGGAGGCCTGACCGGATGTTGTGTTGGTTGCTGCGCGATCAGTGGTTGTATTCCCTGATTCAACCGGCACATACGCCGGCGTGGGCGGCGCCTGTTTGTTCGATACATCATTTGCAGCGTTTGCTTCGCTATTGTCGAACACCCTCGCGGCGCGGTCGCTTTCCTGATGCGCGGTGGTGTCGTTGTCTGTCGCGAGTGCATCATCAACCGTCGACTGCTCGGCTTCCTTCGTAATCTGATCAATCTTGTCCGATCCATCATCGATCTTGGCAAACGTGGGAATTGGTGCAGCCTGTCCGAGTGTGACCACCGGCGGGTTGTCCGGAATGGTGATGGCGTTGCCATCGTTCGTAGCGTTGCCATCATTGCTCGACGTAATGGTGTTGTTTAATTCCGCAGCCGAATTGCTGGTATCCGTCGTCGTTGTCACTTCATTGGCGGCGTCGACGTTCGACTGTTCTGCATTGGTGGAGTTATCGGTGGCGCCGCTGTTGTCGTTGGTCTGGCTCGTGCTTGCAATGTCAGTTGCGCCGGCTTCGTCAGCCGACTTTGAATCTTCGCCGAGTACTTCTTCTTCGTACTGGCGAATGCGGGCGAGCAGATCGTCAAGGCCTTTGTCTTCACTGTCAGGGCCGGTGACGGCGGAGCCACCGTTGTCGGCTGTCTGCGTGGTCTCGGTCGATTCATTCACCAGCGATGGATCGGTGACAGTTTGAGCACCGGGAGTGTTGTTGTCCGTTGCCGACGCCGCGAGTTGGCGGGTCACGTCCAGCAGATTTTCATCGCCGGCGTTTGAATCGGTTTCGTTCGGCTCGACGGATGCATCGACCGGGCCGCTGTTTGTGTTCACCGAAACATTCGACGTGTTCGCGGTGTCTGCTGAATCATTTGTTGCCGGCTGGTTGGATCCGTTGCTCGTCCCCGCCGTGTCCTCTTGACCGTGCTGATTCTGTAAACCGGCGATCGGCTGCGGTGTCTTATCTTCGCCGCCAGAAACCGCCTTGAATCCAATGACCACGAGGCACAACAGCGCAACCGAACCGAGGGCAATCTTGTAACTGAGGGGCATGATCAGGTCTCCGTACCTGGCACTACAAATCCACCGCCCGAAGCAGCGGGCGACCCCTCCATCATCGACGTGAGCGCGGCGATCGGTACAAATTCGAGAGCATATGACGGAGCATGTAATCAGTTGTGCGCCCGCTAACCGCGATGTAATCATGTGGCAGACAAGTGGTTGCGAACATCTTCAGTCCGACGAACGACATTCAAGCCCGCTGAGCAAGCGACGCCGGTGTCACCGCGGTTCAAGTGAATCGAGTGTGATCTGAACCGTGTTCGATCCAAGCACACCGGGACGGAGGTAGCGCAGTTCGATGGTGTCGCCCGGCTTTTTGGAGCGAATCAGTCGG
>JANQKH010000376.1 GCA_028281215.1 Phycisphaeraceae bacterium
ATCGAAGGCCCAACGGTGCTCATCGTCGGCGGCATGCACGGCAACGAGCCGGCGGGCTTTCGCGCAGCATCACAGATTCGACATTGGCCGATCGTCAAAGGCAAACTCATCGTCATTCCCCGCGCCAACACGCTGGGACTCAAAGCGAACATCCGGTACATCCCTGACGTCGACAAAGCCCATCGCGACCTGAACCGCAACTTCCCCGGTACGAATCAGAGCACTGGTGCGCGGGGCGTGCTCGCCAAAGCGATCTGGGCGTTGGTGCTCAAGCAGAAGCCCGACTGGGTGCTTGATCTGCACGAAGGCTACGAGTTCAACGTGTCGCACCAACCGCCAGTCGGCAAAAAGAAATCGGTCGGCTCCACGATCATCTGTCATCCCGACAAGGCGGTCATGGCATTGGCGAACCACATGCTCGCGTCGGCGAACGAAACGGTGACGGACAGGGACCGCCGATTCGTGTTGCTGCCGCGCGGTCCTGTGGCGACCGGACTGGTCAACGCCGCGACGCGCACGCTCAAGTGCCGCGGAATGATCCTGGAAACCACCAGCCAGTTCCAACCGCTGTCTCTGCGCACACGGCAGCATCGACGGATGGTCAGCGTGTTCATGCAGCGCACCGGGCTGATCGATCGTGATCACGCAAACACCATTGCGCCGCTGAAGCGAAAGAAAAACGTGATTGCCGTCGGCTTGTTCGACGGCGGCGGCGCCAGCAAAACCGGCGTTTCCAACCTCACACGCATTCTTGACCGTGACCCTTACACGTTGGTGTTTCATGTCGGCCCGATGGAGATGAAAAAGCAAACGCTTCAGCAGTTCGACGTGGTGCTCTGCCCCGGCGGCAGCGGCAGCAAGCAGGCGGCGGACATCGGCAGGACCGGCCGCGAGGCGATTCGGCAATACATCCGCGACGGCGGCGGATACCTGGGCATCTGCGCCGGGGCGTATCTCTGCTCAGCCCACTACGACTGGTCGCTCCACGTAATTGACACCAGCGTGTTCACCGGCGCGCGCGAAATCGAAGGCGTCGGCAGAAAACAAATGTGGTACCGCGGCAAAAGTGCGCCGGTCAAAATGGAACTGACCGACGCGGGAAAAGCCATCTTCAAAGACGTACCCCGTCGCATCGAGGTGCGCTACCAGAACGGCCCAATCGTTCAAGCAAAGCAAGCCCCCAAACTCAAACGCTTCAAAGTCCTCGCCTGGTTCCGCTCCGAAGTCGTGCTTTACCCGCCACAGAAAGGCACGATGATCAACACGCCCGCGATCATCTCCGGTGACTTTGGCAAAGGGAAAGTCATGGCGATCAGCCCCCATCCGGAATCGACCAAAGGGCTGGAATCCATGATTCCTGCGGCGATTCGAGCGATGCACCACGGTTTGGACTGATCGATTCACGATGCGCGCCGCTCAAGCGTTCGCAGGTCATGGTCGACGCCTTCATAACCACGGCCGGCAATGTGAGATTCACCATCTACCCCGGCGTCGAGCACCCGTCATCGACACGCCGTTACGACAACCCAGAACGCTACAAGTGGTTTCTTGCCCAGAAACGTGGCGTGAAAAACCCCTGAATTTTGCCTTCGCGTGCAACAATTCAATCTCGCGGCGCGTTGATTCAATATCGCCCCCATTCACTGCAACCCGGCAGGAAGGACATCCCCATGATTCGAATCAGCACTTGCGTACTGACGGCGGTGTTCGCTTTGGTGGTCGCTTGGCCTATGTCCGATGCACAAGCCCAGAACCGCGGCAACGTCGTCGAAATTCTCAAAGCCAGCGACAAGAACAAGGACGGAAAGATCACCAAGGCGGAATTGCCGCAACGCATGCAGCGCATGTTTGGTCGCATGGACACCAACAGCGACGGTGTGATTGACAAAAAAGAACTCGCCGCTGTGGAAAAACGATTCGCCAACCGGCAACGACCGGGTAACAGTGGCAGCCGATCGCAAGGCGCCGGCGTCCCCGCGGGTAAACCCGCGCCGGACTTCACGCTCAAGTCACTCGACGGCAAAACGCAGGTCACCCTGTCCAGTTTCAAAGGCAAACGCCCCGTTGCGCTGGTCTTCGGCTCGTACACGTGACCGCCTTTTCGGCGTCAGGCTGGCGCCCTCGAAAAGATGTACAACACCTACAAAGGCAAAGTCGAATTCTTCCTCGTTTACATCCGCGAAGCCCATCCGACCGACGGCTGGCAGGTCGGCAGCAACGAACGTGAAAAGATCCTCGTCAAGCAACCCAAGACCTTCGACGAACGACTCAACGTCGCCAAGACCATGTGCAGCAAACTCGACATCAAACTGCCCACGCTGATCGACGGTATCGATAACAAGGTCGGTGATGCCTATGCCGGCATGCCCGACCGCCTCTACCTCGTCGGCGTCGACGGCAAGGTGGCCTATCAGGGCGACAAAGGACCGCGCGGATTCAAGCCGGAGGAATTGGAGAAAGCCATCAAGAAAATGCTGGCGGCGAAGGGCGACGGTAAAGGCGAAAAGAAGGAATGAGTTGAAGTGTGGTATCCCGCGATGCTACGCCCTACGGTGTCGCCCCGCGCGCATGCGGCTGAAACTCATACAACCCCACCATGTGGGCTTCGGCGATCAACTCGAACGTGCCGTGTTCGCGGACCATTTCGCGCACCTGTTCCATGTCTTCCTTTCCCGCGTGGTTGTGCAACGAGCAGGTCACCAGCGTCCGCGCGCCGAATGAGCGCAACATGGGCAGCGACTCTTCACTCGGCCAGGGGACCAGCATCGTGCGGCCTTTGATCGGCGCGTCCACGAACGGTTGATTGCCTACGCAGCCAATGTCGAGAATCACGTTGTCATCCGGTTCGGCATGTTGGGCGACGGCTTGGAGCAGTTGATCGAGGCGGTGCGGTTCGTAGGCGTTGCTTCGACCGCGCATCACGCCGAACGCGACCACCAACACGGCCAACGCGAAACCTGCCGGCGCAGCCCAGCGCGGCAACGCGAAGTGCGGGCGGTCGTTCGATTCTGTTTTCGAACCGGCAAATCGAAACACGCACCACACCATGACGATCGGTATCGCGAG
>JANQKH010000568.1 GCA_028281215.1 Phycisphaeraceae bacterium
CTTTGAAGGCGTGATCCCCACACTCGAACGCCGATGGGCCAAGACCGACAGCGAATGGGTCAAACAGAAACTGCATGGATACCTGTCGGAAGCGCGATGCGAATCGTGTAATGGCGCGCGATTGAAGACGGCGGCGTTGAATGTGTTTGTGGAGAGGGATCAAGGGACCGAGCCGTCGAGCCATCAAGAGAAGAATGCCGATTCCAGCCAAACCTCAAGCCTCAAGCCTCAAATCTCCCACAACATTGCCAACGTAACCGACATGACGATCGAGGAAGGTGCGGACTTCTTCGACAATCTGAAACTTACCGACGAACAACAGCAGATCGCCGCGCCGATTTTGAAAGAAGTGCGAGCACGACTGGGCTTCATGCTCTCGGTCGGGCTCGGTTACCTGAACCTGAACCGCACGACCGGTTCCCTTTCCGGTGGCGAAGCGCAGCGCATTCGTCTGGCCACGCAGGTCGGCTCCGGCCTCGTCGGCTGCTGCTACGTGCTCGACGAACCCACCATCGGCTTGCACCAGCGCGACAACGACCGTCTCATCCGCACATTGCGACACCTGACCGATATCGGCAACACCGTCATCGTCGTCGAACACGATGAAGACACGATCCGCGCGTCCGACCAACTGATCGACATCGGCCCAGGCCCCGGCGTGCACGGCGGACAGGTTGTCGCCCAAGGCGCAGTCGACGATGTCTGCGCGATGAAACACTCGCTCACCGCACAATATCTCAGTGGCGAACTGGAGATTCCTGTGCCAACCGATCGCCGCGTGTTACAACACAAGCAGGCGATTACCGTCAAAGGCGCGAAAGAGAACAATCTGCAGGTGATCGACGTGGCTTTTCCACTAGGCGGGCTGGTCTGCGTCACCGGCGTATCCGGCTCCGGGAAAAGCACACTGGTCAACCGCATCCTGCTCCGGGCAGTGAAACGACACCTGCACAACTCGCGCGTCAAACCCGGTGAGCATTCACGTGTCACCGGACTGTCCAACATCGACCGCATCATTGAAGTCGATCAATCGCCGATCGGCCGCACGCCGCGTTCGAACCCCGCGACGTATACCGGCGTGTTTGACCTCGTCCGCACCCTCTTCTCACAAACGAAGGAAGCAAAGATCCGCGGTTACAAGCCCGGCCGCTTCAGTTTCAACGTCAAGGGTGGGCGGTGTGAATCGTGCCAAGGCCAAGGTGTGAAAAAGATTGAAATGCACTTTCTGCCGGATGTATTTGTCGAATGCGAAGTGTGTCATGGCAAGCGGTATAACCGTGAAACACTAGAAGTGCACTACCGCGGTAAAACGATCGCCGACGTGCTCGACATGACGGTTGAAGAGTCGCTCGAATTCTTTGAAAACTTCGACAAGATCAAGCAACTGCTCGCCGCACTGAATGACGTTGGCCTCAGTTACGTGAAACTCGGACAGGCATCCACCACCCTCTCCGGCGGCGAAGCTCAGCGCGTCAAACTCGCCACCGAACTCGGCAAACGCGCCACCGGCCATACGCTCTACATCCTCGACGAACCCACCACCGGCCTGCATTTCGCCGATGTGGAAAAACTACTGAGCGTGCTTACACGTCTGGCTGACAGCGGCAACACCGTCGTCGTTATCGAACACAACATGGACGTGATCAAAACCGCCGACTGGATCATTGACCTCGGCCCGGAAGGGGGCGATCGCGGCGGCGAACTCGTCGCCTGCGGAACTCCCGAAGACGTGGCGAAGGTGAAGGGGTCATACACGGGCGAGTTTTTGAAACCGCATTTGAAATCCAAGCCGAAGACGCGAAAAAAAAAGGCAGTGGCGGTGTAGCGTTCGACACACAAAGTACGGAGTATGCAAACCCCCGTACGTTAGATCGGTTCGCTCCCCCACTTTTGCGCAACCCGCTATCCTCTCCCGATGCCCCGAACACCCG
>JANQKH010000639.1 GCA_028281215.1 Phycisphaeraceae bacterium
TCGTGTTCGCAGGCGAACATTTTTCCCGTACGGCCGAAACCCGTCGCCACTTCGTCCGCAATGAGAAGGACGTTGTATTCGTTGGCCAGTTCGGCGACGCCGCGCAAAAAGCCGGGCGGCTGGCAGATCATCCCTGCCGCGCCTTGCATAACCGGTTCCACCACGATCGCGGCAGTACGTTCGGCTTGTTGCTGCAAAGTATGTTCAAGCTTCACCAGACATGATTCTGCCAGAGCCTTATTCACTAGCGTGTGTTCACTCGGCCAAACATCGTGCCGGATGGATTCTGATTCATCAATTCCGACCGAATCCATCATGCGAACGGCGTCGGGCACGGGTACAAACGTCGTCTCGAACACCAGCGATTGAAATGCACGGTGAAACAGGTCGCTGTACCCCACGCTCATGGAGCCGGTCGTGTCGCCGTGATAAGCACCGGACAGTGCGATGAACTGATCTTTGCTCGGCTGACCGGTGTGATGCCAGTATCCCACCGCCATTTTGAACGCGACCTCCAACGCCGTTGCGCCCGCATCGGTATAGAACACCTTGTTCAGCCGGCCGGTGGGCCCCGGCGCGATGGCGCACAACCGGGCCGCCAGTTCGATGCTCGGCGGAGATGCCAATCCCAGTAGCGTGGTATGGGCGACCCGGTCCAGTTGGTCGCGCACCGCGTTGTCAATTGCCGGTACGCGATGCCCGTGTACGTTGCACCACAGGCTGGAGACGCCGTCGATGTATCGCTTGCCGTCCGCGTCGATCAGGTGGCAATCTTCCGCCCGCTCGATAATCAGCGGATCCGTCTCCCGCCATTGCCGCATGGGCGTGAACGGATGCCACAGGTGGGCGTGGTCGGCCTGGATGAGTTCAGATTTGTGCATGGTGTTGGCGGTTCTGGGCGTTGGGGCGAGATTGTATCGCTCGCCGGATCGAGGGCGAGTGGGACGCGCCACGTCCGTATCATCACCGCCCAATCCTCCGTCATTCCCGTTTTCGTGGGATTGACGGAGAATTTCCGCCCTTTCGATCGCTTTTTTGATCACCGAAGCGTTACTTTTCACGCTCGAAAATTGACTTTATACTGCCCTTTCTGTCTGCAAACCTGCTTCTCGCACAGTTCACATAGTTGTTTGACACAGGAGGGATTATGCCCAGCTACACGACCACGGATATCCGGAATCTCGCACTTGTCGGACACGGTGGAACGGGAAAGACGTCGTTGGCAGAGGCGCTTCTGGTCGCGGGCGGCGCGATTCACACCGCCGGGCAGGTCGAAAAAGGCAACACCGTTGCGGATCACACGGATGAAGAAAAAGAACGCGGCGCCAGTGTCTATTCGTCCGTGATGCACTGCGATCACGAAGGGCATCGGATCAACATCATCGACACGCCGGGCGGCGCGGACTTTGTCGGTCAGGCGATCGGTCCGCTCTATGGCGTGGAAACGGCCGTCGTCGTCATTAATGCGGCGAACGGTATCGAGTCCGGCACGCGCCGCATGATGGAGCGCGCCAAAAGCGCCAACCTGTGCCGCATGATTGTCGTCAATCGTATCGATGCCGAAGACGTGGACCCGGCAGGCGTAGTCGCGGCGATTCAGGAATCTTTCGGCAGTGAATGTCTGCCGATCAACCTGCCGACCGGCGGCGGCACGGGCGTCATCGGTTGCTTTGCGATCACCGAAGGCGACAGCGATCTGGGCCCGGTGTCGGAGGCGCACACCAAAATTGTCGAGCAGGTCATCGAAATGGATGACGCGCTGGTGGAAAAATACTTCGAAGAAGGGGAACTGCCCGTCGAAGAACTGCACGGCGTGTTCGAGCGCGCGTTGCGCGAAGGGCATTTGGTTCCCATCTGCTTCACCGCCGCCACCGCCAACGTTGGCGTGCCCGAACTGCTCAGCGTGATTGAAAAGTACATGCCGAATCCATGTGAAGGCAACAAGCGTGTTTTTCTTGACGGCGACGGCAACGAAGTTACCGCAGAGGCCGACGCTTCGAAGGACACCATCGCGCACACCTTCAAGGTGGTCAACGACCGGTTCGGCAAGCTGGGCGTGTTCCGCGTGTTTCAAGGCAAGGTCTCGAGGGATTCGCCGGTCTACATCGCCGACGGCAAGAAGCCGGCGAAGTTGTCACATGTTTACAGCCTTCAGGGCGGCGAACACGTGGAAACCGACGCCGCCATCGCCGGTGATATCTGTGCCGTGATCAAGGTGGAGGAGATGGACATTGGCAAGGTGCTCAAGTCCGGCAACGGCAACGCATGGAAACTCAAAGGCGAGGTATACCCCAAGCCGATGGTCGGCAAAGCGATCACCCCCGCCAAACGCGGCGATGAAGGCAAACTTGGCGACGCCCTGACCAAACTGTCAAGCGAGGACCCCACCGTCCTGATCGAACGTGATCCACAGACGCACGAAACGGTCATGTACGGCGTCGGCGAACAACACCTCCGTCTCGTGCTGGACAAGATGAAATCGAAGTACGGCGTGGAGGTTGAAACCGCGCCGCCGAAAATCGCCTACAAGGAAACCGTCACCGCCTACGCTGAAGGGCACCACCGCCATAAGAAACAAACCGGCGGCGCCGGACAGTTCGGCGAGGTCTATTGCAAAGTTGAACCGATCCCTGAAGAAGAGCGAGAAGAGGTCGGTGCTGGGCTCGACTTTGTGGACGAATTGGTCGGCGAATCCATCCCGCGCGGGTTCCTGCCGGCTATTCGCAAGGGCGTGGAGCAGGCCTTGACCGGCGGGGCGCTGGCCGGCTATCCCGTCGAAGGCGTACGTGTCCGAATCTACGACGGCAAGCATCACCCGGTTGACTCCAAGGAAGTCGCATTCGTCACCGCCGGCAAACGCGCGTTCCTCGATGCGTTCCACAAAGCCAAGCCCGTGTTGCTCGAGCCGATGGTCACGTTGGAAGTTACCGTGCCGAATGCGAACATGGGTGACATCACCGGTGACCTTTCCGGCAAGCGAGGCCGCGTCCTCGGCACCGACATGCTGCCCGGCGACCTGTCCGTCGTCAAGGCCGTCGCGCCGTTGGCCGAGGTGTCCAACTATCAAAGTCAATTGAAATCCGTCACCGGCGGACAGGGTTCGTTCACGATGGAGTTCAGCCACTACGACCCTGTGCCCGGCAATGTGCAGCAACAGATTGTTGCGCAATACAAACCGAAAGATGAAGAGGATTAGCGTATCGCGATTTGGTGATCCGGCGGTTTGGCGATTTACTTTTTCGTCAGTCGCCATACGCCGTCCCATTGATCGATGCCGTCCTTGAGGTCGGCAAGGTATTGCGCGTATGCGGTGGCGGCCGGGTCGTCTTCAATTTGTCGCAGTGCTTCCAGCGCGGCGCGCCAACCCTGAGACTTGCCTCGTTCGATAGCGTCGATGAATGGTTTGAAATCCGCGTGATTGAGATCATCGTTATCGATTGCAATCGGTTGAATGACCTCGATCGGTTCAGGTCGGCCGACGACTTGAAGGTTGGCCAGAACGCGGCCGGTGAATTGCCCGTCGGTTTGCGCCCAGGTCGTTTGTGACACCATGATCGGTGTGCCGAACGCCTTGTTGGCGCCTTCGAGGCGCGAAGCCAGGTTCGCTGCGTCGCCGATCATGGAATAGTTGAACTGCTGTTGCGAACCCATGTTGCCGACCACGACTTTGCCGGTGTGCACGCCGACACGCATGGCAATGCTGTGTCCGTGCGCCATTCTTTCGAATGTCGCTCGCTTGTCATCCAGTTTTTGTTGGCATCGAATCGCCGCGCGGACGGCGCGGACGGCGTGATCGGGTTGGTCGGTCGGCGCGTTCCAGAAAGCCACGATGGCGTCGCCGATGTATTTGTCCAGCGTGCCGTTCTCGTCGAAGATCACCGAGGTCATTTCCGTCAGCACGCTGTTGAGCAGGGCGGTGATCTCCGCCGGCGACATCACCGCGCTCATGCTGGTGAAGCCGGACAGGTCGGCAAAGAAGATGGAAAGCTCTCGCTCGACGCCGCCGAGTGAAAGCTTCTCCGGATCGTTGACCAGTTCATCAATCACACCCGGGTTGAGGTAACGTTCAAATGCACGGCGAATGAAGCGTCGCTGCTTGCCTTCGGTCGCATAGTTCAACACGATGCCGCCGACCAGTGCGAAAATCATCGCCGTTGCTGGTGCGATGATCGGCCACCAGACCTGCGCTTTGTATGCCAGCAGGCCTGCGATGATCGGCAGCGGCAACATCACCACGCTGATCAGCACGACCTGCCGCGCTCGTTTCGAAAAGACCGAACCCATCGCCGCACCGATACTCAGCGCCAACGTCCAGAAAAACACACCGACCGGTGCCGCGTGCGTGATGAATCGGCCTTCCATCAGGTTCGCCGCGGCTGTCGCGTGAAGGAGGACGCCCGGTGTTTCGTTGCTGAACGGTGTCGGCTTCAGGTCGTACAACGCCGCCGCGCTGAATCCGAAAAAGACGTAGCTGTCACGAAACGTCGCCGGATCAACCACCGGCTCTTCGCCGAGTTCCAGTGCGTAGCCCGATGCGATGATGTCTGCCGCCGTGTACACCTCGAAGGGGTAGTCGCTGCCTTGCCGCGGCCGGTAGTAATGGAGCAACGTGTGGTCCGCGTCGTCCATCGGCACCACGCGATCGCCAATGTGCAAGCCGTCGTCACCAAGGGTAAGCGCGGGTAAACGCCATTGTCCGTTGGCACGGTCGGCGTCACCGAGTGAAGCGGCGGCGAGGCCGAGTTGGAGCAACGGTTGTCCGTCGAATTGATGCAACGGTCGGATTTCGGACACAAAATTGCCGGCGCCGGTTTCGCCGTGTACGTGGGCGAGCAGGTGCGCGGCATTGCGAAAGTCCTTGAACGGCAGCCGTGCTTTGCTCAACACGATGTTGGATGAGGGATGTGCGTTCAGCCACGCGTCCAATCCTTCGACTCGATGAAACGCTGCGGGCAGATTCGCGGGCCATTGTTCACTCACACCCGCGTGATCGCTGGGCATCATCGCCATGATCAACTGTGGGGTTTGCTTGATCCCCATCGCGAAGGCTTCGTCGCCTTCCACTCTCAGATGTCCATCAGTGAACTGAACATCGAACGCGATCGCCTTGACGTTCGCTTCACGGGCGAAGCGCAGGATGTAGGTGTAGAAGTCGCGCGGCCACGGCCAATCGGCGCCGCGTTCGGTCGCCCAAGCGAGGCTGTTCTCATCGAGCAGTATGAGTTTGATCGGCGCGTTGGACTCGCCGGCGAGCAGGCGCACGCGCAGCTTCCACGTGTCCGCTTCCGGCTCGTCGAATGAACCTCGATGATGAAGCCACAGCGACGCGAGGGAAAAGGTGACGCCAATCGCCGCGCCGGCTGCTATCTTTTGGGCCGTCTTCATGGCGGGCGCCGAATCAGATGTCGCGAGCGGCGGCCAACGCCTGGTTGAAACGGTTCTGCCGCACCGCGTTCACCGGTTGCGGTCCGGCAGTGCCGACTTCATCTTTGATCAGTTTGATCCGCTCATGCGTGTGCGGGTGCGTGCTGCCGAGCCCTTTGCTCGAGTCGACGGCTTTATCCATCTTTTCCAGCAACGTCAGCATGGCGTGGGGATCGTAGCCGGTGCGCCGGAGGATTCGCGTGCCTTCGACGTCGGCGTTGCGTTCGAGGTCGCGGCTGTAACCGCTGACAGTCAGCGTCTTGTGCAGATCGCCGATCATGGGGCCGACAAGTTTGGCCAGTTGCCGGGTCGCGCCGTCGGTGCCGATGTTGATCGCCGCGATGCCTAGCGTTTTCCAGAAGTCCGCGCCGCGCGATTGTTTGATCATCTCCATCGCGTGGTCGCCCTGGATGTGGGCGATTTCATGCGCGAGCACGGCGGCCAGTTCATCCTCGGTCGCGCACAGTTTCAACATGCCGCGTGTGATGAGAATGGTGGAGCCGGGCGTGGCGAACGCGTTGATCTCCGCTGTATCCAGAATCTGGAAGTGGTACCCGTTGAACACCTCCGGCTTCGTCGAAAACTGCGCGAGACTGTGCCCGACGAGGTTGACATAGCGATTGGCGCGTTGGTTCTCATACACACCATATTGATCAATCAACTGAGC
>JANQKH010000655.1 GCA_028281215.1 Phycisphaeraceae bacterium
GGCGTAGGCGCGGATCGCTGCGATGTACGCCTCAGCTTGGCCGTTCACCTGCCGCAGGATCGGTTCCATCTTCGCCCGGATGGTGGCGGTTTGGTCGGCGAGTGAGTCGCGCAGGCCGTCGACCGCATCACGAATGTTTTCAATCATTTTGTCTTCGGTCGATTGTTTGGGTTTGCCGCCGACACGTTTGATTGCGGCAAAGGACGACCCGCCGAAGATGGCGACGGCAAACAGCAGGATCAGAAATGTGCGACGATGAATCATGCTTGGCCTCCTTGTGAGATTTTGGTTCAGTTTGATAGATGCACGGGCTGTGCCAGATTGCGTGGCGTTGTGGGAGATTGGTTTCCATGGGAATTCAAGGCGAAAGCGCCCGTAAAATCAGGGGCCGCGCGGGCGATATCCCCCAACGGATGGGTGATCCTTCCCAGTTCGGGATGAGAGTCTTGTGGAAAGCGCGTCTCCGCTTATAATCTTGTGGTAGTCAGGATTCCGGCCATCGGAGAAAGCCCGTTCGGGCAGTGTCAAACGGATGGTGGGATCGACGTGGTGCCCGGCCGGCATCGTGATTTGGAACGACTACAGGCGCTGTCGCAAAGCGCAGGCTTGACGGCCGGGACACACGCCGTCCGACCCGATCGGGCTCGACAACGGTGGCTCCACCTTTCGTTCAGGAGTCGTCCATGAGTAGTTCCGCAGGCAACGGAAAACATCCGTACCCGGGTATCCCCACCATCACTGATGGGGCCGGCGCGGTCGTTTGGGTGGAGACGCACATCACGCAAGGGGCGTGTGCGTATCCGATCACCAGTTCCACCACGATGGGCGGCGGCTACTCGGCCGCGGTCGCGAACGGCAAGAAAAATCTTTGGGATGAAACGATCGTTTTCATCGAGCCGGAGAGCGAGCACTCGTCGGCGTCCAGTTGCGAAGGGTTCGCGCTGGCGGGCGGCCGCGTGACTAATTTCACGTCAGGGCAGGGTCTTGTTCTGATGAAGGAGGTGCTCTACACGATCAGCGGCAAGCGCTTGCCGGCGGTGTTTCACATCGGCGCCCGCGCGCTGACGAGTCACAGCCTGAACGTGCACGCCGGCCATGATGATGTGATGTCCTGCGCCGACGCCGGCTGGGGCATTCTCTTCGGCCGCAACCCGCAGGAAGCGGCGGATTTGGCTTTGGTCACGCGGCGGGCGGCGGAAACCTGTCAGTCGCCGTTCATGAATGTTCAAGACGGCTTCCTCATCACCCACACAATCGAAAACGTGAACCTGCCCGAACCGGAATTCATGAAAGAGTTTATTGGTAAGCCCGAAGATCGCATTCTGAATCTGTTTCACGTCGATCACCCGCTGATGACCGGTGTCGTGCAGGACCAGGATTCCTATATGAAAGGCAAGATCGCGCAGCGGCACTATTACGTGCACATGAAGCCGGCAGTCGTCGAAGCGATGAAGGTGTTCAACGACGCGACCGGCCGCGACTTGGATCTGATCAACACCTACCGCACGGAGGACGCCGACTTCATTCTCGTCGGCATGGGCTGCATGATGGAAACCGCCAAACCGTCCATCGATTACATGCGGTCGGAAATGAACCTCAAGGTCGGTGGTATCCATGTGATGAGCTATCGGCCGTTCCCCGGACCGGAAGTCGTCGAAGCGTTGAAACATTGCAAAGCGTTCACCGTGATGGAGCGCATGGATGATCCGATCGCGCCGAGCAATCCGCTGATGCGTGATATCAAGTCATGCTTCATGGATGCACAACTCGGCGTCGAAGAGTTCCGCAGCGCCGGCGTGACCGTTGATGCGTTGCCGAAGATGCTGCAATGCTCCGCCGGTCTGGGCAGCCGTGATATTCGCCCCGGGCACTTCATCGGCCTCGTGCAGAACATGCGTGCCGCGCTCGACGGTGATGATTTCAAAGAGTTCAGCACGATCGGCATCAAACACGAAACTG
>JANQKH010000703.1 GCA_028281215.1 Phycisphaeraceae bacterium
CGTTGGACCGCAATACAATCTCGACCTGCGCAAGTGGGTGAAGAGTCACGCGAAGAATGACGTACCGTTCACGCCGCCGGTAAATCTGATTCGTGGCCAGAACGTGGCGTTGGCAATGATCGAATGCGAAGGCGTCGATAATGTCGTCGCGCGCACGAGTCGGCTCGCATCAGCGGGTCGGGCCGCTCTCCAGGCATTAGGCTTGAAGTTGATCAGCGAAAGCCCCAGCGATTCGGTTACCGGTGCGTTCTATCCCGAAGGAGTTGACGATTCAAAGTTCCGCGCCGCTGTGCGCGACAAACACGGCATCCACATCGCCGGCGGCCAATCCGGGCGCGGCGGCGACTGGAAAGGCAAAATCTTCCGCATCAGCCACATGGGCTACGTCGACGCCGCCGACACACTCGCCGGACTGATGGCAATCGAAACGGAACTGCTCGCCTCGGGCGCCATCGATGTGAAACCAGGCACCGCAGTCACCGCGGCATCGGTGTTGTTGGGCTAAATAGACCCACCAACCTGGCGGGGATCAACACGCAACGCGTGGCGATGCGACACTGTTTCATTCCAACGCATTACAAATTGCCTATCGGCGATCGCCGCCAGGATGGCGGACCTATGTGTCGCATGCAGTGACACCCCTACTTGCCGACTTTTTTCATAATAACCACGTCGTTCAACGGCCAACCGCTCTTGTTCGACAGGTGCGTACAAGGCACGACGTATCGTGCAATACGATTGCCGGACAACGGCAACCACAGGTCGTAACCGGGGAAGTCGGCGTGTCCCATCATGCAGTTGACGTAAAGCACGCGGCGGTGCAATCCCCAATCGTCTGGTTCGACCTCAAGGGTGGTTAGCAGCGTGCGCCATTGTGCCGGTGTGCGCTGGCCGAAAGCCAAGTGTTCGAGATGCGGCAGGAGATCCTCTTTCTTCTGCTTCGACTTCTTCACCGTTATGCGCACCTTGTCATCATGCAGGGCGACGTATTCACCGACCAGTTCATCGTTTTTCACGCTCGCAGGCGCCATGCCGATCGGGCCTAGGTCGAGCGACCATGGGGTGAGAATGACATCGCCGTGCTGTTCAAATGTTCGCCGGCCGATGTTGACATGGAGTGCATCGTCGATGGCTTTACGCCTCGCGGCTGCGTCATCGCCGGCGTCTTTCAACTTTTGATCCAGATTCCACTTGTCATCCACAAACAACCCGGCGCCGATCGCCCACCAGCCGGCCCAGTCGCGGTAACTTCGCGGCCCGTCGTCACGGAAAACAGTCGCCATCGTTTTGTGATCCGCTTGATCAAACACCGGCATCAAGCGGCGATCATCTTCGTCATCCGGATGATGCACGACACGTCTGGTTTTGATCACGGTTGATTTGTTGAAGTTGTCATGCGGCGGCGTGAGCGACCATGTGGATTCGCCGAAATGCCAACGAATGGTGCCCGCCGGCATCCCCACCTGCGCGGGGCCGAACAGGCCGGTGCGAAGGGTGCGGCAGGTGAACAATTGCTTGTCATACCGATCGCGCACGAACACGCCGACCCACAGTCGGCCTTCAATGACGGCGCTGGTGCAAACGCAACGAATCTGTTTTTCACCATTGAAATAAATGAAATGCACACCGCCCTGCCCGCCGGAGAAATACCCGGAAACGGTGCCGCCGAGGTTACCGAGCTGGCGAACGTCGAACCGGCCTTTCTGAATGCGCAGGAGGCGGGTATAGCCGGTGTTGTCGGGCAGGAAGTAGATGCCCTCGACGCGGGGTGATTGGTTGTCGGCTGTGGCGATGGGTGGTGAGAAGGCAAACCAACACAATGATGCGATGACTAAATGGGCATAACGCATGGAACACCTTTCGGCGTTCATGGTACGAAAGGTTGGCGCGGAGATGCGTCACGATGTTGTAACGGATGAGGGCGGTTCCCGATGCTGCTTTGCAAATACAGGCTTGGCACGTTGCCCTTGGAATCAATGGCAGACCAACAAAATGAAAGGCAACATGCGGGGTTTTCGAATCTGCATCGCCTTCGACGATTCTCGCCAGAATGGCGCGGCTACGTGGTCACTTTCCCCATCGCTTCACGCAACAATTCAAAACTCGCCTCAAGTGCTTGCGGGATCACGCGAACCTGGCCGACGGTCGTGATGAAATTCGTATCGCCCGACCAGCGCGGCATGACGTGCACGTGCAGGTGTCCGGGCAACCCCGCACCCGCAGCGCGGCCGATGTTCATACCGATGTTCATTCCCTGCGGGTTGTATGCGAGTTTCACCGTCTGCTCGGCGAGCGTGGTCAGTTCGATCAGGGCGGCGCGCTGCTCGGGCGTCAGGTCGGTCAGGTCGCCAACGTGTTGGGATGGTGC
>JANQKH010000707.1 GCA_028281215.1 Phycisphaeraceae bacterium
GCTTCATTCGCCGCGCCGGCAAATCCGACCACCCCGCCCGCCGGTCCGCTCAAAATGCTATCCTTACCGGCGAACGAATCGCCATCCACCAGCCCGCCCGACGATGTCATCAACTTTAACGAAGCCTGCGGTATCGCCCGGCGAAGCTGTCGAACGTAATCTCGAATCACCGGCGAAAGGTACGCATCCACCACGGCCGTATCACAGCGATCGAGCATCTTGATTGTCGGTGACAGATCGGTCGACACCGACACCTGCGAAAAACCGATTGATTGCGCAATCTTCCGGATAATCTGTTCATGCTCGGCGTTCACGTACGCGTTCAACAGGCATACCGCTATGGCGTCAATGCCGGCGGCGCGCACGTTGCGCAAAGCCTGTTCGACCTGCGCGCCATCAATCGGAGTGAGCACTTTCCCATCGCCGGCAATGCGTTCAGTCACTTCAATCACTTGCTCGGCAAGAGTGGGTGGCTTTTGTATATCGAGCTCAAAAAGCTTCGGTCTTGCTTGTGTGCCGATGGCAAGCAGGTCGGCGAACCCGAATGTCGTGACCAACGCCACACGGGCGCCCTTACGTTCAAGCAGGGCATTCGTCCCTCGCGTGGTACCGAGACGGACACGGCAGGAAGTGGACACGTCGCCTGGTTGAGCGGCACTAACATGGTCATCAATCGATTCATCAAGCCGAAGCCCGAGCATCGAGCGGATTCCGAGTACCGGCGCGGGTTCACCGCCGACCAATTCATAGGGTCGATCGACTGCGTCGTCGGGCAATGTGCGTTCTAGGATCAGTGTTTGATCGTTGCTGCTGCGAACAGTCGTTTTAAATGGCTTGTGGTTCGGACTGTCAGGTGACGGCGCGAGAACGAATTGGTAGTCGAGAAAAAAGTTGTCACTCTCCGGTGATCGTGAATGGTCCACGACGCAACACCCGATCGACGTTTGACCGACTTGGCCTTTGACGACTCCCGAACTGAGCACCTTTCGCGTGTGTAGCGTGCCGTCCGGCGCGCGGCCGATGCAGTCGGTAAACGTTCCGCCAACGTCGATCCAAAATTGCCAGGTTGGTTTTGATTCAGTCATATTTCGGTGTGTCGGACAGTGTCGGCCTGCCTCAAACTGCAACACAAGGCCGCACCGGGCCGATACCCTACAATAGAAGCCCGCGAGCCGGAATCCGTTGGTTCGCCTTATCACCATCAGCCATCATCCGCCATGCAAGATCGATTCAGCAAAACCATTGGCCGCCTGTTGGCGATGTGTATCTTGGTGATGATGTCTGCTTCCTACGCGGCGGCCGATGCCAACGGCGAAGCGTTGTTCGAGTCGCGCATTCGACCCGTGCTCATCGAACACTGCTATCAATGTCACGGTGAGAAGAAACAAAAGTCCGGTCTGCGGCTCGATTCGCGCGAGGCCATGTTGCGCGGCGGGGACGGCGGCAAGATTGTCATCGCCCACAAGCCGGAAGAAAGCCTTCTGATCAAAGCATTGCGTCATGACGGTGACATTCAGATGCCGCCCAAGAAAAAGTTGTCGCCACAGCAGATCGCGTTCTTTGAGCAATGGGTCAAACTCGGCGCGCCTTGGCCGAAGGTCAAAGCCACGCCGCACACGAATTCGGATATCAAACCGACAGGCGATCCGATTGCCGACGCTCGCAATAACTACTGGTCATTGCAGCCAATCAAAGCGCAACCGGCGCCGGCGGTGAAAGCGAAAGACTGGATCCGTCAGCCTCTCGACGCTTTGGTACTGGCGAAATTGGAAAAGGCAGGCATCACGCCATCGGACCAAGCAGATCGTCACACGCTGATTCGCCGCGCTTACTTCACGCTCATCGGTTTGCCGCCGACTTACGAGCAGGTACAGGCGTTCGTGAACGACAAGTCATCGAACGCTTGGGAGAAAGTGGTTGACGAACTGCTGACCAACCCGCACTACGGCGAACGCTGGGCACGGCATTGGCTCGACCTCGCGCGGTTTGCCGAAAGCGATGGGTTCGAGCACGACTATGATCGAAAATACGCGTACCATTTTCG
>JANQKH010000724.1 GCA_028281215.1 Phycisphaeraceae bacterium
TACAACCTGGATACCGATTCCGCGGCCGGTGCTCCTGGCGAATTTCAACAGCAACTCGGCTATTCCACAATTCGATCTGCCGAAGTGGCCTTCAGGTCGAACTTCTGGATTGTGGCGTGGCGGTTGTGGAAACGCAGGAGCACTTCTGTAGGGCCGGCCTGTTCCTCGGTAAGCAGAATTAACCTCGTCGGGTTGGGAACAACTGTGCAGTAGAGCGAGTTGCCCACGCGTTCAATGTTGACATCCAGATTCGCTTTGCCGGTCTTACTGATCAGTTTGATTTCCTGGCCGGCGACGTAGAGGTGTGGTCGCTTTGAGTTGGTGTAGCTCCTGCTCATCGAACCCTGAATCTTGATTTCAAAATCGCCGACCAACTTGTAGCGACAGGCAAGAAAGGTGTAATTCTGCCACTTCGCATTGCGGGCCCGCTCGCTGGTAAACGACCACTGGTGATTCCACCGCCAGAAGTGATCCACCCGGATTGCATCACCAAAGCCAAAACTTTGGTCAAACGGCTCAAGATGGTCTGGTGGCGGGGTGAAACCAGCGGGTTCGCCCTTCGAACCAGGTGTCGAAACGCCGTCCTTGCCCTCCTTCAGCTTGGCTTCATTCAATTGCCTGGTGACTTCTTCCATTTTGCGTGTCGCCTCTTCCAGTTGGCGGGCCACCTTCGCCAACTCCTCGGCCGACGCGTTCTGCGATTCATCGCCGCCACCGCAACCCGGCGACGCGATGACAACACCGATCAGCATCCACGCCGCTAAAGAAAAATAGTGAAGCTTCATGATTGGAATCCCTTTCCGGATTTCTGAGTGCGTGCCGACACGACTCTTCGATTGTAACCCACGCGCGGGCAACGGAACAGCAATATGGGGGCCGTGCTGCGCTTGGCCCAGCGTACCTCGCTTTGATTGCATCCTCACTCGGTCACGCCAAGTCGGGAAGTTCTGCATTCAAGTCAGGAACGTTGATCGCGCTTTCATCTTCATCGTCGTTAACCAAGAAATTGGCAATGTACAGAGGTGTGCTGACTTGTTCGGCCGACGTGAAAGCAAATGCCGCAAGGAGGTTGGTGTTCGGGACTTCGCTTACAACCGACTGCGATGAGGGTTCGACCGTCGCCGACGCTGCGGCCGGCGGCATATTCAGCGTTGTCAAGTAGCGCAAGCGGAAGTCGAATAGTTCCACGGTGTCGATGTCACCGTCACCGTCGCCGTCCAGATAGGGCACGTATTCCGGTTGAGTGTTATTGGTCTGGTACGCACTTCGGAAGGCGAACAGATCGCCGGCGTCGACGTCACGGTCGCCATCCACATCGCCGTAGTAACGATGGATTTCGTGGGCGAACATCGGTTGCAACGGATCGCCTTGGGAATCGGCGATGCCTGCTTCATCGAGCATGATGCGGTAGTTGCCATCGGGCAACGGCATATCGTGGAAGTGCCAGATCGCATTGTACGAGTTGGCGTACCGCTCCAGCACCACCACGCCGAGGTCGACCAGTTCGAACGTGTCCGCGTTCTGAATGATCAGACTCGCTTCGGTCAACGACGTATCCACATCTTCGCTGAACGCAAACTCGATATGCTTGATCTGAGAACGCTGGTCCAACCCGTCGGCGACGATCACTTCCATCACCGAAGGCGGGTCTTCATTGACCAGAATAAAGTTCTCAGCCGTGGCGGCTTGCCCGTCTTCGAGTGTGACGATGTTGGCAAACGGCGCGGCCAGTTCAAACACATACAAGCCGGTCACCATATCACTGGCAACGATTTGATCCCGGCCGGTCAGGTAAACGCCCCAGTTGCCGTCGAAGCCGGAGTGGCCGCCGTCGAAGGTGTCGTAATGCCCGACCAGTTGGGGCTGGGTGGGATCGCTGATATCCATCACCACCAGGCCGTTCTGGTACCAGGAGATGTAGAGATAGTTATCGCGGATCACCGGGTTGTGCGGGCTGACGGTCGCGAGGCCGAGCGATGCGCCGGAGATCGTGCTCAGATGTTGCGGATGCGCGGGGTCGCTGATGTCCCACAGTTCGACGTCACCGCCGTTGATCTCGCGCGCGGCGGCAAGCAGGTTGCCGTCATCGCTGACCCAATTGCTGTGATTGTTCACACCGGTGTGAACCGTGCCGAGCAGGCGCGTCGCTTCCGACCAGTTCGGATTACCGATGTCGGAAACATCAAAGATGTCGGTTGTTCCGCCGGTCGCGCCGTTGCCGAACCCGGAAGTGTAGAGCCGACCGTTGACGACGGTAATGTCATGCACAAAACGCGAGTCGGTGCTCAGGATATTACGGACGTGGAATGGGTTGGCCGGATCGGACACGTCGAACACGCGCACATCCCTTGCGCGGCTGTCGGCCTGATAGAGATACCCGTCGGCGATGAAGATGTTGTGTACGGCGTTGAAGCCGCCGTCGCCGGGAAGAATCTGGTTGAGCAGCACGGGGTTGGTTGGGTCGGACAGATCGACAATGGTGGTCCCGCCGCCGCCTTCACTGGCGAAGTAGCCGATGCCGTCGACGATCTTCACATCCTGAAATCGGGAAGAGGCTGCGGGCGCGGTCCACGTGGACAGCAGGATGGGATTTGCGGGATTGCTGATATCGAGGATGTCGACCGTGCCGTCCGACTGAAAACGCCCGATGACGGCGAGGTCGCCTTCGGTCCAGACGTCGGCGTACTCCGTGCTCGCGCCGCCCTTGTGGTCATGGCCTTCGTCGGAGTCTGACTCGGAATCGGCCGCCTGCTCGGCGCTGGAAGTTTCGCTGAGATGGGTGTGTGCTTCAGGCGTTTCGACACCGTCCCACGTGCCGAGCAATCGAAGCATGTCCTGCGTTGGTGTGATCAGTGATAGTTCCGGCGCATTGAGTGCGATCAGGCGCTCGCCGGCTGGTACATTTTCAAATCGGTAGTGCCCTTGCGCATCGGTCAAGATGGATGCTTCGCCGTTGTCGAATTGCCCGTTTTCATTGGCGTCGAGAAACACCTCGACGTTGGCGCGCGGTTGATCGCCGGCATCGAACGCACCGTCACCGTTCATGTCAACAAACACATGGCCTTCGATGGAGCCTGACAACAATTGGCGCGGTTCGAGTTGTTCCAGGTGCATGATCAGCCTCTCATCCCGACGATCCATGCCCACCGGTACATTATCAGGCTGTGGTGTGCTTGCCAATGAAAAAATGGGGGTGCGATTTCTGTCTCAGACGCAGGGCGGCCGCGGTGAGGCAAGTTCACCACAGGCGCCCCAAACGCAGTCACGCGTGAAGGTCAGTGATCGGACCGATGCATCTTGACAGCCTGCGTCGCTCGCCTACACTTTCACGACATTGCGGCGAACGCCACAAGCCCATGGTGTAACGGTAGCACCCCAGTTTTTGGTACTGGTAGTCAAGGTTCGAATCCTTGTGGGCTTGTTTTTCTATGCGCCGGGGATGAACTGTCTTTTTCGCGGAAAGTGATATTGATTCAATCGTGTGCGACTGACGGCTTGTCTGCCGGTGTGTGGATCCATGGCTGGGCAAGTCGACCGCGGCAAACGGTGACGGAATGGCCGTCCTATCGGATCAAGGAGACTAACGGAAATGTCTGCCCTACTCTTCAACGCTTGTCGCTGAGATGGATTGGCCAGCAGAGTCGTGGCGTAATTGGCCGCAGGCGGCGGCAATGTCGCGGCCTCGGCTGGCGCGAATGTGGGCGTTCACGCCGGCCCTTCGCAGCGCGCCGAGAAAACGATGCACATCAATGTCATTCGGGCGTTTGTACGGCAGCCCACCCACTTCGTTGTAGCAGATCAGGTTCACATTGGAACGCAACCGTTTGGCGGCGACGGCGAGTTCACGGGCGTGGAAAACCTGATCATTCACACCGCCGAGCAGGATGTATTCGAGTGTGATTTCACGCCGTGTGCGTTCGTAGTAATAGATACCGGCTTCGATCAGTTGCTCAATGGAAACGTACTCGGCCCAAGGGATCAGTTCGCGGCGGATTTCATCGTTGGGCGCGTGCAGACTGATCGCAAGCGTGATAGGCAAATCGATTTTGGCCAGTCGGCGGATTTGCGCGGGTAGGCCAACGGTGCTGACGGTGACCTTCCGCGCGGAAATGTTGAAACCCCAGTCGGCGGTGATGGTGCGAATGGCGCGGACGACCTGGTCGAAGTTCGCCAGCGGCTCACCCATGCCCATGAAGACGACGTTGCTGATGCGTTTCTTTTTGAGCAGTTTGTTGAGCAGCCAGACCTGCTCGACGATGCGGCCGGCGGAGAGGTTACCGTCGAGCCCGCCCAGGCCGGACGCGCAGAATTTGCAACCGACAGCACAACCCACTTGGCTGGAGATACAGGCGGTGCGGCGCGGCTTTGAACCTTCACTATCCGCGTTACGGCCTTTGTCGCTGTCTTTGCCGCCGTCACTGTCGCCTTCCCCGCCACCGAGCATGCCCGCGGCGCCGTCGCTTCCGCCTGCTGGGATCATGACGCATTCGGTCTGTTTGCGCGGATCATTGATTTTGCTGGAGGTCTTGCCATCGCGCCATTGCACGAGCAGTTTGTGCACGCCGTCTGTGGAAACCTGGTGATCGATCAGGCGATTGCTGATGAAGCGAAAATTCTCAGCGATCATGTCCCGGTCTTTGCGCGACAGGTCGGTCATCTTCTGCGGGTCGATGGTTTTCTTTTCGTAGACCCATTCAAGCACCTGGTCGGCGTGGTACAGCGGCCAGCCGCGCTGGTCCGCCCAGTCGCGCAGTTCGTCTCGCGTCAGATCGAAAATGTGCGCTTTTTCACCCACAGTCGTATCTTAAGCATACACTAAGATGAATTCGCGAAAGGAATCCCATGCGATTGATTCTTAATGCCCTCGGCTTGCTCCTGTTGCGTGTTTCCATCGGCGTGATGATGTTTGTCGGCCACGGTCTACCAAAGATACAAGATTTTTCGAAAGAAAAAGAAGGCTTCTTCGATCCATTTGGGATGGGTAATCAGATGAGCCTGATCGGAGCGATTGCCGGCGAGGTTGTGTGCGCAGCCCTGATCGTGATCGGCCTTGGAACCCGTTTCGCCGCGATTGGCCTCGGATTCACCATGGTCGTGGCGGCCTTCATGTATCACGCGGATGATCCATTCTTCGCGAAAGGCGCATCGAAGGAGATGGCACTGCTGTACCTCGTCGCCGCCGCAACGCTTTTGTTCACCGGCCCCGGCAAGGTTTCACTCGATCATCTTCTTTTCGGCCGCAAACCGAAACAAGTCGAAGCCGAAGATTTGAGTACGCGACCAATCTGATCCCACGAACCGGACGCCTGACCGTCACCACCAACTTTCGTAGAATACCGTGAGCAT
>JANQKH010000736.1 GCA_028281215.1 Phycisphaeraceae bacterium
GCGACGTTCATCGGTATCGTCGCGTTTGTGATGTTTCCGCTGGCGGCCACAGGCAGTGTCGGCGGCTCATTGTTTGGACGACTGCTGGGCATGAGCCGCATCATGACCTTCATCGGCGTCGTGATCGGCAGTTTGCTGGGTTGCGGCGTGATGTACCTCTTCGCCGAACTCATCAACAAACATCTGCCGCGCGATAATCCATTCACCATCATCGGCGGCATCTTGTTCGTCGTGGCGTTTATCGTGTGGCTGAACCTGCGCTACAAGAAGATGAAACGGCGGATGGAGGCGGCGGAGTAGGGGCCGGTGAAATGACAAAGCATGAATGACCAATGATTGGGTGCCAAGGAGTTGGGTGCCACTACTCGGCCGCACGCAGAGTAGTGCCGACAACCAACACCCCTTAAATTCTTCCATGACTTTACCGGATCATCAGAAACGCATGCGACGGCGCGAAACACCCGGCGAAGCAAGATTTGTCACGTTTTCATGCTACAAACAGTTGCCACTTTTTCAGAACGACCAAATCAAACAAGTGTTTGCCGATCGATTAGCGCGTGTGCGCGAGACACATCGTTGCCAACTGTTGGCGTGGGTCTTGATGCCTGAACACGTTCATCTCGTTCTTGTTCCGAATCTGCCGGAGCACCCACTGAAAGATGTCTTATCGACGCTTAAACGCCCCATCGCAGAACAGGTGATTCGTCGTTGGCGCGAGTTTGATGCATCCATCCGCAAACGATTAGTCGATCGCAAAGGGCGAATTCGATTCTGGCAACGGGGTGGCGGATACGATCGCAACATCGTCTCCGATCAAGAACTGCTCGAAAAGATTAACTACATACACGATAATCCCGTTCGTCGCGGGTTGGCTGATCGAACCGTCGATTGGCCGTGGAGCAGTGCATGTTGGTACGAGACCGGCGAGGGATTGATTTCAATGGACGCGTGGGATTGACGAAACATTTACGGGTGCCATCACCCGGCCGCAGGCAGTGTGATGTGGTGAACACATAGCACTACTCTGCCTTCGGCCGAGTAGTGGCACCCGGCTAGACTTCGTTGTTTCGGTACGCGGAAAAACATTGCGATTGGACCCACAAGTAGCCAATTTCATTTGGGGTCAGTGCGCCGCGCCGAAATTTGTGATCGCCGAAGTTTCCAATATCGTTCAGTTGAATTTCGGTGATTCCATCACAATCTAAGTGCAGCAAGATTTGGCGGATGATCTCGGCATTTCTCGACCAATTGGCAGGTTTCGCCGGTTTGATATACCTCTCAAGCGGATTGCACCAAGAACGCATAGTCTCACGATCACATTCTTCTGGGTAGGGGACGGATTCACCTGCCTTGTCGAAGTAGTAGTCAACAACGTGAACAAAGGCGTCCCAGAGCGCTTCAACTTGTGTAAGCCACTCTTTGTAATGTGGATCATCTGGGTTAGGTGCATTGCTGAAGCAAGGCATACGTAAACCTCCAACGTCGCCACGACATCGAAAGCCAAGTGCTTTCTTGATTGCGGCGGACGACGTGTCGCGCCACCTATTTTCGGATTGACAACGGTGATTCAAATCTGGTCGAGATCACTTCAACTCCACCGACCAATAAGCATTATCCACAAACGCGCGCCACGATGCGTACTTGTCTGATCCGACGCGTAGCGAAATGACGGGGTTGCGTTTTGGTTTGACTGGTTTGCGGATCAGCGCCATGCGCGCCTGCTTCGGTGTGCGGCCGCCTTTCCTGGAGTTGCAGTCGACACAGCAGCAGACGAGGTTGACCCATGAACTGCCGCCGCCCTGGCTTCGGGGGACGACGTGGTCGAGGCTCAGTTCCTGGGTGGGGAACTTGTGGCCGCAGTATTGGCAGGTGTTGTGGTCGCGGGCGAAGATGTTGCGGCGGTTGAGTTTGACATCCTGTTTGGGCAGGCGGTCATAACCGAGCAGGCGGATGATTTTGGGCACGGCGATGTCGAAGCGGACGGTGCTGACCCAACTGTAGTGCTCTTCGTTGACGCCGTGGTCTTCGCGCGCCTGGCTGAGGTCGGTCCAGCTTTCGAAGTCGTAGCCGGTGTAGGAGGCGTCGTCGCAGCGGATGGCTTCGGCAAGGTCGCGGAACAGGAGACTGAACGCGCGCTTCGCATCGACGACACGAATCGCCATCCACATTTTGTTCAGCACGAGAACGTGCGAATTGAGAGTTGCGCCTTGTGCGATCATGATCTGCTCGCCTGGGCTTGGGTTCGCAGTATCGTATCGGGCACAAGGGTTGGATTCAAAGGGTTTTATGAAAAAACGATGTGGGCGCGTTGAAAGAGCGGAAAACCAAATGTCGATCGTGGTATTTGCAGTTGAGCGGGCGATCGCAGATCACCGATTGGCCGAAGTGGTGGCGCACACACGTGGCGATCTCAAACCAGTCATGTTAATACTTATTCCGCTTCTTCGAGTTCCAATGCTTCATGGTCGAGTTCGTCCTCTTCCCATGTTTCGCCGTAGTGGTGCGTGATCTCCTCGCCCGGTTGAATGTCGCGCAGGGCGACAAGGGTAAGGTCGTCGTAGTAGGCGGCGTTGGGATCCGGTGAATGGTTCACGTAACGGCATTCGTTGACAACCTCGAACCCGATTTCATCGTCGATCCACAACACGTGAGGGCCGTCCTGTTCGGTGCGCTTGCCTTCCAGGAACGCGATGACGGTGCCTTCTTTGATATTGATTTCTGCGAACAATCCTTTGCCGTGGATTCGGCTTTCTTTCACTGTAAACATGGAACTGCATCACTCCAACAAACGGCCTTGTCGTGTTTCAACTTTGATACGCATGGTCGAAACGTTTCCCGACAACAAATCAGCGGCGAAGGATAGGCATGTTTCATTGAATTGACAAGCAAGCGAAATGTGTGAATTGTTCAAGCCATCAGCGCGCGACGGGTTTGGCAAATTGAATCCTTGAACCTTCCGTTTGGCGCGCGGGTGGAAAACCATGTGGTGACATAAAAAAACCAGCCGCATGTTGAGTGCGGCTGGTTGGTTTGTGATTGAATTGTCATGCTTGCAACGTTACGCGGTGCGGCGTCGACGACGGATGAAGATCAAGCCGGACGCGCCGATGAGAGCAAACGTCGCGGGCTCGGGCACCGGTGTGCCGAACACCTGTACCTCGGCGAGGGACAGGATGTTGCCGTTGGCGGACATGATGCGCAGGGCGTCGGCGTCAATGTTGCCGGCGTCGATACGGACCGAGGAGACGCCGGCCATGTTGCCCAGCGTTTCGGTGAAGACGACGTCACCGCCGAACAGCAGGGCGACTTCCGCGTTGCTGAGCCGTTCACTGACTTCAGCGCGGTTGAAGATGACGATTTCATCGATGTTGAATTGACCGCCCAGGAGCAGGTTCCATGTCGGGTTCGGGTCGCCGCCGGCGGTGTGGGTCACGCTGCCGTCGGTGGGATCGTCTGGGTCGCCGAAGAAGCGGCCGTCGGTGATGCCGTCAATGGCAAAGAATGCATCATTACCGCCCGGGTTGGCGGGGTTGCCTATGCGTGTGGACGACTGGAACGCGAAGGCTTTGGGGTTGCGGGCGATGTTGGGCAGTTCGCCGCCAAAGACCTGCACTTCAGCCAGTTCCAGCGTGCGGTTGTTGCCGTTGTCGTTGAGCTGGACCTTGACGAATTTGCCTTCGGTGCCGAAGTCGACGGCGTGGAAGTTGGGGGTCGGCACGCCGGCGGGCAACGTCTTGGTGAACACTTCGTTCATGTTCTCGTCGAGGACGGAAATGTTGAAGTTGTTCAGGCGGTTGTTGCAGCAACCGTCGGTGCGTTCGTGGAGGATGATATTATCGATGTGGAAGTTATCGGTGAGTTCGACCATCCAGGACGGCGTGGCTTCATTATCGGTGTGCGTGACGGATTGGTTTCCGAAAACGCCGTTGGTATTGCCGTCGATGGCGAGGATGGCTTTGTTGCCTTGCGGCGCGCCGGTGCGGGTGGAGGACTGGGTTGCCGTGCCGAGGCGGGCGACGTTGCGGCCGTTACCGAAGAAATCGGGATCGTTCTCGGAGATATCGCTGAAGACCTGTACCTCGGCAAGCGAGAGCACGTTGGCGCCGTTGAGCTGGACCCGCACGCGTTGGCCAGTCACGCCTCCGAAATTGAACGTCTGGCTGCCGCCCTGAGCGACCTGGCCTGCGAAGTTCTGCGATGCGATGACCGCATTCGCGTCATTGAGCACAGCGACGTTGAAGTTGCTCAGGCGGTTGCCGCAGCAGTCGGCACGGTTGAACAGCACGACGTCGTCGATAGCGCGGTCGGCGTTGAGGTCGACCAGCCATGTGGCTTGCGCTTGGTTGTTTGTGTGCGTGACGGAACCGTTGTTGAAGATGCCATCGGTGTTGCCGTCCAGCGCGACTTGAGCGATATCGCCTTGGAAGGCAGCGCCGGTGCGCGTGCTGGATTGTGAGGCGGTGCCGATGCGGGCGACGTTGACCACGACGGCTTGGGCAGTTGAGGTGATCAGCGCGCCAACCAATGCCATGCACGCTACAGCGAGGAAACGATGAGGAACCATGGTTTTCTCCAAATGGAAACGAGTTTGTCGGATACTTTGCCAGAAACAGTACAAACCCGGCACCGAAGTGAAATGGCGTTTCTCTTTCCCAGTTCACTTCGAGAATAATATACCTCAGTTATCAAGAATTCGCAACCGTCATTGAGCGCAGAATTCCCTGTTTTTTCGGCGAAATCCGGATCAGCAGCTTCTCCATTCAAGGCGGATATGAGTGCGGGGGCCTCCCATTCGGGTGATTGCTTTCCGCGCCGTCGTGTCGGTCCGCATGACCATCAAACTTCCTCACGTCCCCATCCGCTCCAGTTCGGATTGCAACGCTGCCGCCATCGCTTTGTCTTCTGCGTCGCGGAGTCGGGGTACGGCGTCGGTGAGCAGTTCGCGTGCCCGCTGTCCGCGTTCGAGGTAACGCACATAGATCAGGGCGAGCATCAGTTGAATGCGGTCGCGGTCGGGCAATTGACGGTAGGTGTTGATCAGCAACTCATACGCCCGTGCGGCGAGGCTGTAGTGCTCGCGCTTGGCGAAGTGATTTGCGAGGTTCAGTTGGTTGGTTTGGCTGAGCACCTGTTCGCCGTCGGTGTCGAGCAACTCCGCGTACAACTCGCACGCGCGGTCCAGGTTGTGCGCGGCCATCGCGCGGCTGATCTCGCTGCGCTTTTGAAACACCGCTGGGTCCATCGGCTTGCCCGGCGGTTCATCACTGTTGCGTCCCTGCTTCGGCGGTGCGCCGGATTGGGTCGATTCCCAAGGCTGAAAGCCGGGCGTCTGCGCCAGCGCCTTGAACTGTTGGCGGCGACGCCAGTGTTGCCACATTGAAATCATGTCATACGGCTCGCGCGGCAGTACACGGCTGCGCAAAAGCAACGTGCACACCACAAAGCCAAATACCGTCCCCGCGATGTGCGCCATGTACGCCACCCGCCCAACATCCGCAAAGTGATACAACACATCCTTGGCGAAGTAGAACAGAATGAAATACATGCTCGGAATCTGGAAAAACCCAATGAAGAAAAACCAGAACAGGATGGTGACGTGGGTCATGGGGAACAGGACAAGGAATCCGCCGGACACCGCCGACACTGCGCCGCTTGCACCAAGCAACCGGCTGTCGGACGTCATGCAATGCCCCAAGCACGCCATCACACCGCCCGCCAGGTAGAAACCCACGTAACCCACCTTACCGAGCCGGTCTTCAACGGCGTTGCCGAAGATGTAGAGGAACAGCATGTTGCTCAGCAGGTGCATCCAGTCCGCGTGAAGGAACAGGCTGGTGATGAATTGGTACCACTTCGTGTTGTGCGGATCAAGCACGAACCCTTCGGCGATGTCGCGCAAGTGCTGCGCCTGCGGACCCGACAGCACTGCATGGACGGCCACAGTGATGACGATGATCGCAATGTTGATCACCGGCTTGCGGCGTAGCGGCTGGTCGGTGCGGATGGGAAGAAACATGCGTCCAACTTAGAAGTCAAAGATCCCGCGTCCGGGTGGTCGAATCGGGCGGATCGGTCGATCGTCCGGGTTTTTGGTGTCGTCACGAGGGACCACCGCCGGCGGACGGAAAGGCATCGTCCGTCCAGTTCGTGCACTTTCCGCTGAACGATGAGCAGGCGGCGCTCTTCAAGCGGCCGGACACCCGCGTTGTCGTCGGCATCAACCACC
>JANQKH010000740.1 GCA_028281215.1 Phycisphaeraceae bacterium
GCCGGAACGACGACGCCTTACTCGTTCGGCAAAGACGCCGATGATCTCGATGACTACGGCCTCTACTACGACAACTCCGAGTACGACGACCCCAACAAAGGCCACCCCGACACCGGCTCCGGTTACCGCAAAGTCGGCAGCAAGAAACCGAACGCGTGGGGGCTTTACGACATGCATGGCAACGTGTCGGAATGGACGGTCGACGAGTACCGCGCCGATCACTTCGCGAAATTGAAGTCGAAGTACGGCGACAAGGTGATTCCTTACTTTGATGCGATCGCGTGGCCGAGCAAGGACATTCCGTTCCCGCACGTGGCCAAGGGCGGGAACTGGGACGCCGACGCCGACCGATGCCGCGCGGCCGCACGCTTGGCTTCGCATCCCGATTTGCA
This sequence comes from Phycisphaeraceae bacterium, assembly GCA_028281215.1. Classification (GTDB taxonomy): domain Bacteria; phylum Planctomycetota; class Phycisphaerae; order Phycisphaerales; family Phycisphaeraceae; genus JANQKH01. The sequence continues at coordinate 393 of JANQKH010000740.1, forward strand.
GAAGCGCGACCCGCAGTTGCCCAAGAGTATCTGGTGGTACACCGACAGCTTCCACATCGGCTTCCGCATTATTCGTCCGCTGAAAGTCCCAAGCAAAGAAGAGCAGCTCAAATACTGGCGCGCCACCAGTGACGGCATCCTGCACGTGCTAAAAACCAACGACAAATCATTCCGCACGATGATCGAGGCGGAAAAGTAATACCAACCAGGCGGGCCGACTTAAAAACAAGCCGCCGGGGTGACTTCAGCGACCCAGCACACCCAACGCCCACGCTTCACACCGAGATTCGCCATGCGCAACGAACAGATGGGGCAGATCATTCGCGCAGGGATGGTGACATGGCTCGCCGCGGCGATTCATTTCGGCGTTACGGCGGACACGGCCGTCGCGCAATCACAGAACTTCAAACGCACGTTCGGCAATCGGCAGTACGAGCACTACATCCAGCTCTACGATGAAAACGATCAACTAATCGATCCTACTTCTGCTGATGCAAAGCCCTACTCCCCGCTCAACACCTGCAAGAAGTGCCACGATTACAAAGCCATCGCGCACGGGTATCACTTCAACGCGTTCGACAAATCCCGCCTCGACGGCAAACCAGTTGATCACGGTCGACCGGGCGAACCCTGGCTGCTGACCGATGAACGTACCGGCACGCAAATCCCGCTGTCGTACCGCGGCTGGCAAGGCACCTATCACCCCGACGCGCTGGGCATCGATCGTCTGCGGTTCATGCTGGAGTTCGGCACGCACCTGCCAGGCGGCGGACCGGGTGAACGTGGCCCATTGCTGCCCAAAGAAGAAAAGAAAGAGAATGACGCCGCCGACTCGACGGACACCACAGACGCCGACGCCGCTTCACCGCGTTCGCGTTTCGATGTCGTGGGCAACCTGGACATCGACTGCATGTTCTGCCACAGCAAAGGCAGCAACTACAGCCACGAAAAGTGGGCCAAAAACATTGGCAAACAAAATTTCAAATGGGTTGCCACTGAGGCAATGGGTCTGGCGGTGATTGAAGGCGCGGCTCAGTATCTGCCGGATGATTACGATTCGAAAAATCCGGAAGACCCGAACGCCTCCAAGGTGCCCAAGACGTTTTACAAGACCGCCAAGTTTGACAAGAACAACTACACCTTCTTCGACGTGACCCGAAAGCCGAGCAACAACGCGTGTTATGCATGTCACTCCTTCCGCCCCGCCGGCCCCGATGTTACGCCGAAGTGGACGCACGATCAGGATGTACATCTCAAGGCGGGCATGAGCTGCGTCGACTGCCATCGCAACGGTATCGATCACCACACCGTGCGCGGTTACGAAGGGGAAGTGCACCCCACCGGCATCAAGGTTGAAACGCTTTCCTGTCGCGGCTGCCATATGGATCAACATGACGAGGAAGGCAACCTGCTCGACGTCGGCGGCCGGATCGGCTCCCCCAAACCACTGCACAAAGGCATCCCGCCGCTGCACTTCGACAAGATGTCCTGCACGTCCTGCCACAGTGGGCCTTCGCCAAAGGAATCCGCGCAGTGGGTACAAACCGCCATGGCGCACAAGTTCGGCATTCCCGATCAGACCCGCACTGACACGGACATTCCCGGCATCGTGCAGCCAGTATTCATGGATGTAGCGCAACCGGCGGGTGAAGACGGCAAAGCGGGCGAGCCGGTGATTTATCCGCACCGCATGGTGTGGCCGGCGTTTTGGGGTTGGATGAAAGACGACGCGATCACGCCGATAGATCCAAACGAAGCGCATGCGGCCCTTCGGCGTGCACTGCGCATTCGCTCAAACTTCACTGACGAGATTCACAAGGTCCGCCTCAAGGACGACCAACTCGAAGCGATCCTTGGTGAAGGCGGAGCCGACAAGAAGGAAGAGGATCTGACCGACGACGAGAAAGCCAAACTGCTGGGTGCGCGACTCGCCATCGGCCTCGACGCTTTGCAAGGTAAGCAGGAGGACGACGCGACCATCGCTGTTTACGTCTCCGGCGGCAAGGTGTATCGCCTTAACGAGGCCGGCGATAACGTAACCGTCATCGAAGATCACTCGGCCGCGCAACCCTACGCTTGGCCGATCGGACACAACGTTCGACCCGGGCGGCAAAGCCTCGGCGTCAAAGGTTGCTTCGAGTGCCACAAAGCCGACGCGCCGATTTTTTACGGCACAACCAACGCCGTCGGCCCGCTCGACGACCACGCCCCCGTGCAGCATGCCATGCACGAATACATCGACGAAGACCCTGAACTGCTCGCCCTGTGGGAACAGTCCTTCGAAGGCCGAGGCCTATTCAAATACATGGGCTTCACCGTCCTCGGCATCGTCAGCCTGATCGTTTTGCTCTACCTTCTGCTAGGGCTTAACGGATTGCTGAAACTCGGCGGGAAGAAGGGATGAGATAGGGGAAGGGCTCAGTGTGTAGCGATTGGGATTCAGAAAACGGAATTCGAGAATCGCCGTAAAAATCAATCACCAATAACAAAAAACAATTTGTCACCCCAAACATGCCTCTCGCCGTCATCGACAATCTCATTCACAGCCCCAACGCCACGTATCCCGATGCGATCAAGGTCGCGCTGGGCGCTACGGCGATTGTGATTCTGCTGCACGCTGTGATGTCCATGATGCGAGGCAAAGGCGAGTCGCGACCGCAATGGGGCTGGTGGTCACGCCTGGTTTACCTCGGTACGGTCACCGGCGTGGCGATCCTCGGCGCGACGTCGATCTACGCCGTGCTCGCACACGGTCATATGGAAGAGTGGTTCCTGCTTGTCCACCTGACCGGCGCCGGCATGTTCACCGCCTGCCTCGCACTCGTCGCACTCACCTTCGCCCACCGCAACCGCTTCGGCCACGGGCGCATCGCAAGCAACCACGAACACAATGAACTTAGCGAAGCCGACACCATCACCGCCCCCTTTGGTGGATTCGCCAAACTCACCTTCTGGCTCATCCTCCTGACCGGCCTGCTCACCGCCGCGACGATGCTGTTCAGCATGCTTCCGATCATGGGGACGCATGAAATGGAGCAAATGCTGACCATCCACCGCTACGCCGGACTCGCGTTGGTCGTGGTGACGATCATGCACGTCTACCTGATCGTGATGGGCAGACTAGGAAGGGCATAGCCCCAATTTATCCCCGGCATGCCGGGGGTCACCGTTCGACAATCGAGATTGATCGTGTTGTACGCGACGACGTCAAACTTTTTCCGGCCGGCTTTGAACACCACCGTTTATTCTGGCATGATCACTCATCATGAAAGAGGTCCATCTGTGTTGCGAATCCTTGCGCTGCTTTTCACGTTCGCTTTCTGCTCCGTCACGTTAGCCGGCGACAACTGGCCTGAATTCCGCGGCCCAACCGGGCAGGGACACAGTGATTCGACCGGTCTGCCGTTGCATTGGAATGAAAACCTGAACGTCAAATGGAAAACCGACATCCAAGGCAAAGGTTGGTCAACGCCGTTGGTCTGGGGCGATCAGGTCTGGCTTACCACCGCAACTGCGGACGGAACGAAGATGAGCGTAATCTGCGTCGATCGCAACAACGGCAAGGTGCTGCTCGATCGCGTGCAGTTTGTGAACAAAAAGGAGGATGTCGAGCCATTGAGCAATCCGGTGAATTCTTATTCATCGCCGACGGGTGTGATTGAAGACGGCCGATTGTTCGTGCACTGGGGCAGTTACGGTACGGCGTGCATCAACACGAAAACATTTGAAACGATCTGGGAACGCCGTGACCTGCCCTGTCAGCACTTTCGCGGACCGGGCTCTTCATTGGTCTCGTACAAGAGCGTGATCATTCTCACGATGGACGGTGTCGACGTGCAGTACCTGATCGCCTTGCAGAAAAAGGACGGCACCGCGGCGTGGAAGGTCAACCGCAACACCGACTTCAAAGACCTCGACCCCAACGGCAAACCGAAAGCCGGCGGCGACTATCGCAAGGCGTACTCGACGCCGACGATTGTCGAAGTGAACGGCAAGCCTGTGATGCTCAGTTGCGGCTCGAAGGCAGCGTACGCGTATAACCCGGCCGATGGGAGCGCGCTTTGGAAGATCACTTACGCGGGCTTTTCCAATGCCGGGCGACCCGTTTTCGCACCGTTGGTGGGCGAACATGGCATGTGGATCATCAACACCGGTTACCCGCGGCCGGAGATGTGGGGTGTCAAGGCGGGCGGACGCGGCGATGTGACCAAGTCACATGTCGCGTGGAAAGAGAAGCGGTACATCCCCAAGCGCGCATCAGCCGTGCTGGTTGACGGTCTGGTTTATATGTTCGACGACAGCGCGATCGCCTCATGCCGCGACGCGGCGACCGGCGCGCTGCACTGGAAGTCTCGCTTCGGTACCGGCAAGGAGCAGGTCGCCAGTTCACCGATTTTTGTCAATGGCCACCTCTATTTTTTCGATCAGAACGGCAACACAACGGTCATCAAACCAGGCAAGGAACTGAACATCGTCGCGAAGAATCGTTTGGAAGACGGCTTCATGGCGTCGCCGGCCGTAGCGGGCAAAGCGTTTTACCTGCGCACCAAGTCGGCGTTGTATCGGGTGGAATCCGAATAACACCTGCGCAGGGGGGACCGGGATCCGTCGCTTTTTCATGTATTTCTGTCGCCCATTCATGCAGAATGGCCTTGCATCATTGTGTGGTGGGAGAGGTAAAATATTCTCTTCGCGGCAGTGCAAAGTTTGATGAGGGACAAGGAGTTATTAACGATTCCTGTCCATCAGATGGGGCTACGGGGTTTGCTGGTTTGGGTTGCTCTGGGATGTCTGGCGCCAGTCCGGGGCGCCATCGTCCTGCACGACGGGTTTGACAACAACTTTCTCGACGATTCGGTCAACAACAACCCCGGTTTGTGCCGGGGTTATCTTTATTGGTCGGATGGCTAAGGCGGTTCGGTTCACGCAAAATCGCAGTGAGAAACCATCACGTGTCGGTCGCCACCGTCTTCTCCCAATGCTGATGAATCCCGCGAATCGCTTTGAACAACAACTTTTGATACTCAGCCAGCGTTAACACCTCGTGCGGTTTGACGACGCAGACGATGTCGTACCCGCGCGGCCAATCGTGTTGCGCCAGTCGAAACGCTTCGCGCAACAGGCGTTTCACGCGGTTACGCTTGACCGCCCCGCCCACGCGTTTGCTCACGCTGATCCCGAAACGCGGGTGATTCAGTTCGTTCGGCACGCCGTAAAATGTCAACGGTCCAGCGAACTGACGGACCCGGGCGTCGAACACCGGCGCGAACGCATTGCGGCCGCGCAACCGCATGGCTTTGGTGAAGCGGTATGTCTTTTCGGGCTCGCTCATGCGTAGACTTCAACCTGTCGGAACACTCCATCAGGTGGGACAGGCGTCTTGCCTGTCGTCTGGCGCGATTCAAAGATGGATGATAGGCCTTCTATTTCGCCTGCCAAGTACGCCGTCCATATCGCCACGGTGATCGCGCTGGTATTGTTGTCGTGGTTGGCCATGGTGGCGGTCCACGAACTGGGACACCTGTTGGCAGCGCGGCTGACCGGCGGAACCGTACAGCGCGTGGTGTTGCACCCGCTGGCATTTTCGCGCACTGATGTGTTGCCGAATCCCTCACCGCTAACGGTCGCATGGGCTGGCCCGGTCGTCGGCGTGCTGTTTCCGACGCTGCTTTGGCTGTTCATCCGCTGCCTGCGTATCGGCGGTGCGTGGTTGTTTCAATTCTTCGCCCTGTTCTGCCTGTTGGTCAACGGCGTTTATATCGGCATCGGCTGGATCAACCACATCGGCGACGCCGGCGACCTGCTCCGCCACGGAAGCGAACGCTGGCAACTGATCACCTTCGGATTGTTCTGCCTCATCAGCGCAGCAGTATGTGGACGTGGGCTCGAATCCCGCTTGCGCTCCCAACAAGCGATCACGAACGCTTCTGGCCGCCAACTTGCGCTGTTGGTATTGCTGTTGATGATCACCGTCGTCGTGATGCTGTGGTGTTCCCCGGTTGATTGAAATCACGACGCCTTGGTCTCGTGCGACGTCAACGACAGGTCTTTCTTCAACGACGTAGCGCGACGTGGTGTCGTGCGCATGTCCGTCTTGCGAAAATCCTGTGCGCCCAGCAGTTCGTCAAGCGTGAACTGTGTGCCGCACTCCGGGCAAAGCGATTCGCTTAACCCGACCATGCGATACTCACACGTCGGGCAACGCACATCAAACGTGCCGTCGCTGGAGTTGATCTTCGGCCGACCGCGCCCGAATTTTCGATACGCGTGCAACCACATCATGATCACGGCGAACATACCGAACAACACATCCGCGGCGATCAGAAATCCTTCATCGCCGTTGACGACCTGTTCAATCCAAACGCCGATGATCGCCACAAGCACGGTCGTGAAAATCGTGCCGACGGAAGCGAACAACACGACACGGCCCGGCCCGGTCTTGCCTCGGCTCCACAACCATGCGAGGAACAACAGGTATAGCAGCGCCCCACCGCCGAAGACAAAGCCTGCCATTTCATCGTCCGGCCGAACACCGGCGCCCCCACCGCGATTGTGCTGCGGGAACATGGCGGCAATCAGATGCACCATCACGCCGCACGCCCCGGCAAATGCGGGCGCACTGGCGAACGACATGATCAAGCGCAAACCCCAACCCGCCGATCCGTCCAACAACTCGGCAATCAAACTTTTTTCGCTGGGATCTTTTAATGGATCTGACATGGCTCACATTCTACCACGCATCACGTTCAAACTCGCGTTGCGAATGGCGGCGTCACATCCACAAAAACGATTCCGAACACGGCACCCCCACCATAGTTTGAAAGTCAAGTCCCCGTTGCAAAAAACTGACATAACCTTTGTGGACAAAAGAATTTCCATCGATGTCGTGACACCCTCTTGCCTACCGCCTAGAATGGCCTCGAACAAATTATAAAGTGTACGTAACAACGCCCATGTGAGCGGCAATACATTTCAGCGAATGGTGAAGCGCGACGTGACAGTTCCGGGGTGGAACCAAGCACAATGGACGCAACGCCCGGCAAGACAACATCGATCGACGGCGACGAATTTCTGGCGGTCATCCTCCCCTTCCTCAAAGAGGGCGATGCCGGTGGACTCGCCCACGCCGTCAAGGTTCGATGGCACGCTAGGCACATTTGCCAACTGCTCAAATCACACAACGTGGACATTCGTCGCGTCGCAGCTGTCACCCTTGGGCTGGTCGGCAACAAGAACGCGATATGTTGCCTGACCCACGCGTTACGCGACCCGGACGCGCAGGTACAACAGATGGCCGAGCACAGTCTCTGGTCGATCTGGTTCCGGGCCGGTACCGACGACGCGACCATCCCCTTCCGCGAGGGACTTGCTCATCTCAACGCGGACCGCCACACACAAGCCGCCGCCAGTTTCCAAAAGGCGATTGAACTGGACGCCTCCTTCGCCGAGGCGTACAACCAGTGCGCGATCGCCAATTACCTGGCCGGCGATTACAAAGCTGCGATCGAAAACGCCAAGCGCGCCATCAAACTCATCCCCACCCACTTCGGCGCCATCGCCGGTCTTGGCCACTGCTTCGCCGAACTCGGCGAACTCACTCTCGCGCTGCGATGCTACCGCAGAGCCAAACGCATCAACCCGCAAACCGAAGGCCTCTCCGACGCCATCGACCGACTGCAAACCCGCGTCAACGACATGAACGATTCCGGTTACTTCGAGTTGGACGCGATCCCGGGTTGAACGGCAAACCGTATCCAATCCCGCCATTCACCTTTTGGGCACAGCCCGGGAACGATGTTTAGGCAAAGAACGCGTCGTCAGGTTTAACCGTTAAAGAGCGTCGGATACCGTTCGCTTGCAAACAGTATCCGACACCGACCCCTAACTCATCCGCCCGCGCACTACTGCCCGTACATCACCACATTGCGCAGCCCGCCGGTTTCGTGTTGGGTGGTGTGTTCGCAGTTGATCAACAACAACTTGAGATTGCTCAGCACGCGTTTCAAATCAGCTTCTGTGACTGCCTTTTTTGACTTGCGATGCTTCCACGCAGACGCCTCGAACGGCACCGCGAAGCGCACCCAACCGCCGCTCGGCTTGGGGTTTCGGTGAATCAGATCAAGCGTGCCATCGCTGATGCGGACCACTTCCCATTGAAACGTGGGTGCGCCGTCTTTGATCTGGTTTAACTCGAAGGTCAACCCGCAACCGTAAGCTCGGCTCTTGTCGCCGAGGAATTTCGCCGGCGCCTTGAAGTACCAGAGTCGGCCGGAGCCTTTGTCGCGTGCAGAGATATAGCCGGCGTGGGCTTTGAACTCACGGGCGTCGCCGCTGATCGACCAGCCGTCAAATGAACCGACAAACACACTGCGGGCAATCGCGCGGCCTTTGATCACCCCGGCGTGATCCGTGGCCGCCTTGTCGGAACACGTGCCTTTTACTTTCGACTTGGGAGGGAACTTGTAAGGCCCGCGGCCGCAGCGCGTCAGAATGTCAATGAACGCTTGCGGCGGACGCTTGCCAGCACTGCCACCGAAGCCGCATTCAACGTACTGGCTCAACAACGCATTCTGCCCGGCGCCCAATCGTTCAAGTCGTTCCTTGATTCGATCGTACTCGTCGCTGTCCTGTCGATTGTCCGATTCCAACTTCATTTTCCGGCACATCAACTGCTTGATCAGTGATTCATGGGCGACCATCAGTTCGATAAGGCTGTCAGGATTGACACCCTGACACGGATCAGCCGCGACCGGCGTCGCAGGCTCACCCGAAGTCTTTGTCGGGAAGTAAACCTTCTTCCAGTGATCGATCAACTTCTTGTGTCGTTCACTGCAAGACTCACCCCAATAACGCGCAGACACTAAGCTGAAACGCCAACTCAACGTCTTGCTGCTCAAATCCAGATCGGCATCGATCGCACCGATCACCTCCGCGTGATATGACTTCAACGAATCGTTTCCGTTGCATTGGCAACCGACGGCGTCGATGCGATAGGTGACGATGCCCTGGGTCATGTCCACTTCGACCGTGGTGGTTTCCTTGCCGCCCTTGCAGAAACCAGGCTGAGCGGTACGGGTGAATTTCATCTTGCCGGCCTTGGAATTGGCATGCACCTTCTTCATGCTTTCGACAAGGGCTTCCTTGATGAGTTTGTCGCGCGTGGTTTGGGGGATACCCTGCTTTTCCAGAACTTTGTCGAGTGCGAGTTTCAGGGCGCGGATGCCGGTCTTTTCAAACAGTTCCGCGCTGTTGCGGGCAGTGGCAAAGTCCTTGATCAGGCCGACGACCTTGGCAGCCGTGCCAAACCCTCCGACCTTGAGCACACGCTCAACCGCCGTCGCCATCTCATTGCCGAAGCCGACGATGATCATGTCCGCCTGCAACTCCAAAGCAATCTGTCGCGACCGAAACGCAGGCGTGTAGAACGGCCGACCGGGGAACGTGTCGCGCATGAGCACTTGCTGTTTTGAATCAAACCCTGAAGCGGCCAGGTCACGCAATGCCACCGCAAACGTAACATCGGTGGTGATGTCCGCAGCCTGCGCGCGGGGTGGTGCGGCGGTAAAAAACCACACGAACGCCATCACCAGCACGATGCCGACGCGCGAAAGGTTGATGGTTGACTGAATGGAATGGGTACGGCGCGCACGCTGCCGACTATCAAAGTCTGCGTCTTTCATGTTGCACTCCTGTGTCGGTGTTTATCTCTCATCCGGCACAAGAGGTGCATACACCATGCCAGCGGTCATAGGCACAGGGAAATGCCGATTCCGGTTTGCAACCCCCAAAGAACGCGCCATTTGCCCCACCCATAACCAGAAATCCCCCACATGATGACGTTGCAAATGACGTGCGATCCCCATCCCCGAAACACGGATGCCAAAGTACATTTTCGCTGTTCCAGATTACACAGAATGTGTTCAAGATGCAGCTTTCGAATCGAGCCTATTGGCAAGCGGGTGACCAGCACGTACGTAAGTCTTGCCCAAACAGCCGCCATTGACGGAAGGACAAAGAATTGCGAAACTACGCGACCTCCACGCCGGAGTGGCGGAATTGGCAGACGCGCCGGATTCAAAATCCGGTGAGGTAAAACTCGTGTGGGTTCGAGTCCCACCTCCGGCATTGTTGGTATTAAAGAAGTTACGTTAAGAGAGACACATTTCGCCGATGCGGTTTTTGGTCGCGTATAGCGAATTTATAGCAAAGCATGGTTTGCCTGCTATACAGACGCGACCTGCGAGAGAATGTGAAAGCGGGTTTTCAGGTAGAACTTTTCTGCTACTCCCGGCGTGTGGCCTAGCACTTCACAGTGGACGCTGATCGGGATTCCGGCTTCGGCAAGTTCGGTGGCCCTGCTCTTGCGACAGGTCTGCCAGAACGCAGGCCACGGATTTCCACCGTTCACCTCTGCTCGTTTGAATATTGGTTTGATGCAAGCATTCAGGGTGTGAACGCTTGAGATGTACCGCCGGCTAATCACAAATTCCTCGCCGGGTTCGAGAGCGTTGATTGCGTTCGTCAGTAGCTCCTCTAATTCCTGCCCTATCGGGACAAATCGGTACGGGTTTGTGCGTTTCTTCCTAGCTGTTTTCTTCCCGTACACATGCACGCCGGAAACACGATCGTCCCCTGTTACGAGTTCCACGTCCGTCACTTTCACCCTGAGTATTTCACTTCGCCTCAAACCCCCTAGCCGTGCAAGGCCAATAGCAGCCTTCCAAAACACTGCTGCGTGAGGCCGTCGTTTTTGCCAGCTTGAACTATCAGTTTGGCATGACGCCAAGAGTTTGCTGAGTTCTTCTCGTTCAACGAAGTGCCAGTCCTTATCAGGGGTTGGCGGTTGCTGGTTTAAGTGTTTGAATGGGTTGATACCAATGAGATTTTCTTTGACCGCCCAAGCGAACACCATTTTCGCATTTCGGATTTGGCTGCACACGGTTGTCTCTGACTTAACGCCGTGCTGTGCTTGCGGCCCTCGTCGGTACTTGTCCAAGTGTCCTTGCCGATAGGTCGTTACCCAATCAGTTGCATGACACGGATCAATCTGGTCCAGCCTTACACCTTTGCCGAATCTTTCGACAAAGTAACCTTTCAGGCTTCTTGCCGTTGAAAGCTCACCCTTCACGGTCTGCCTTATCACTCGCGACTTCTTGTTTCTGATGTATCGGGATAAGAAACTGACGAGCATTGGAGCCTTGCCGCGATCACGTTTGCCCGGATCAGCACCCAAGGATTCAATGAACTTCTTGGCAAGGGCGTTGGCCTCTCGTTGGTTGAGCGTGGAAGCATCAAAGCAGGAGTCGTTGAAGTGTTTTTGGCCGAACGTGGTGAGGTACATGTACCGCCGCTGCCCCTTGCTGTTTTTGTACGGGACACGCCACTGACCGTTGCATTGCTGGGCGAGGTGTGATCGCTTGCGGCTTGCGTTCTTCTTCGGTGCTTGACGTGACGGCATGATGGGCATTGCTCCAAAAGTAAGAGGCGTGACTTGTGTTAGGTGCTTGAAGCAGATTTGAATTGTTCATATTGTACGCCAAGCATGTATCCGACGACTACGTTAAGTCGCATAATCTTTTGAGAAAATCAACGACGTGTTCTCGTAAGAACAACACCTCATTACCACGCCGAAAACTTTTGAGACCTTTGTTTTTTCTCAGTCGGTACAACGCTTTGAACGGGGCCTTCCCCGTGATCCTCAACGCGGCGATGACCTCGTTGCACGTCATCACTGACGGCCAATGCTTGGGATCATCTGATAGCTGTGTCGTTTCTTCGTTTCTAATCATGTCTCATCCTCCATTATGGATTTTGGTTCACCTTCTCCTGCCAAACCGTTTCCTGCGAACGTGCCTAAGAACAACTAATGCGAACAAGACCGCCACGCTTATAAGGAGTGCGTGGTGGCCGCGTTCTTTTGACGCGTTGGCGTTCGCCACGAACAAAGCGGCGAGGTTCGCGGCTTCCCTGAAAAAAGAAATGACGGCGAGAAACGCGACCGGGCCTGTTGGTCTGAGCAGGTTGAATTCAAGCGTGACCTTCATTTGTCCTCCTTGCGGCATATTTATTTTTGTTTTCTAATATTCATTCGACTTTCAAACAGGCAGAAATCAATGGCTTAACCATTGCTAGTGCTTGGGTTACAGTCAGAACGAAAACTGATATGTATTCCGGGGTCGGCGGGAGTGTTGCCAAGTGTTTTTTCACTGACCGAAGCACTTTGGGGTTGGGCACGACGATCCACAGCGACTCGGCTTGTGCGGCCACCGCCTTGTCCACGTCACGCTCAACCCGCTTCTTGGACAGCTCTGCTTCGACGGCGAGAAGGCGTGTGGGCGAGACCGATACCAACAAGTCGATGAAGCACGTAGTCGTGTCCATCTTGATCGGGAATTCTCGCTGAGCACGGCAACCGTTTGCGTGGAAGCGTCGTTCAAGCCGGTCCAAGATGAGGGTGTTGTGGACGTATCCGCCTTTACCAGCCATTCATTTTTCTCCTTCTGCCTCGGCTGTTGCTTGTTTCACCGCTTCCGTCGCCTTCTTGGTTGGTTCGAGAACGATTGCGGGCCTGCCTTTGCGTTGCGTGCTGACCGAGTGCTCCTTGAGAAAACCGTTCTCCACCAATGTCTTTCTGAGTTTTTGAGCGGCTTGCAAGCCCATCTTTGCCAGCTTGGCATACGCACTTGACGGCTTGCCCGGATGGGCGATGACGGCGTTGAGGTATCGCAACTCTTTGGCCGAAAGGTTTGGTTGCTCGGACGCTGGCACGACCGGCGAGTCGGCGGGCAACGGCTCGCCTGATGCAACGCCCCAATCGTCAATGCCCCAGTTCTCGTACTCGGTTGCTTCTTCGACCGGCAACGATTCAAGATCGCCAAGCCACTCATGAACAACGTCGGTTCGAGGGACGTTCATTTCCGGCGTTTCAAACAGGAACGGGAAAGGCCAATCACCGTGACCCATTTGGCCAAGCCACAGACCTGGCCTTCGCAGCAACGTCGGCAACGCATTTCGCTGCTCGTTTGACAAACCCATGGCACGTGCCACCAAATCGCGATCACTGGCACTCCCGGTCCTCCCCACGCATTTGAATACAACATTAGAAAAAATATGCGGTGTGATGTTGCCCGTCTGATTGCTCAGGTCAATCACCGCTCCAGTACCTCTGATAAGCCCGATCATGTCGGCCACTGAACTTGCCGCAGCATTAGGTGCAAGAAGCCTGCTTGCCTCATCAAATACTATGTACAAATTGAACATACTCGGATTTGATATGCCTTGGGACACTCTCGACGTGAATTCCGCACGCAGCAAGTAATCAATAATAAAATTTTGGGCAATCTGTGATTCGCCCATCAACTCAAACGCAATCTGCCGTTTCGCAAGGTCACGCGTACTCCAACCAACGCGATACCGCAGCACGCTACCCAGCGACAAAAGGATTGGCTCCATATGATCAAGCACTGCAGATCTTGATTGCGAGTGAGCACTTTTTTCTTTCTTGATTGCTTCAAACAAATCATGTGTGCAGGGATAATGTTGCCTTCCGTTGAGCACTCCGAACCTGTGATAGAGCCTCAGAAGTGTTGCATGAACGAGTTTTGACGCTCGATGCGGCAGACCCAACACAGCAATGATGCCATCTGCGATGACAGGAGCCCAATCACGCGGATCAACTTTGTAGGGAGGCTGCAAGACGTTCAACTTGAGCCTGCGACCGGGTAGGATGAGGAGATCGATGCCTAGGCGACGCAGAAGTGGTTTGAGAAAAACGTACTCGCGTTTACGTATGTCGAACAAGAATAGGCCTTGAACTTTCGGTGCTATCTGCAGGATGTTGAAGTAGCTTCTCGAAGTTTTTCCACTCCCCGTCGTTGCAATCGACAGCTTGTTACCTGAGAGAAAGCTCAAGGGAATTCGGATTTGGTTTCCTCGGATGTCGTTGCCAAGAACAAAGTCCCCCGAACGTAGCTGGGGCAGTTGAAATGGCCCGTTCAATGCTTGTTGTGTTCTGTGTCGGGAAACGCGGCGAAACAGTTCTTCCTTGACAAATTTGTCCACCAATCCCAGCGACGCAAGACGGTTCACGGCCCGCCCGAAACGATCGTCAAGTAAACGGAATTTTCTCGCGTAAGCAAGGGAGTCAATGAACTCGTTCTGGTGAGAATGAGGCTTCATCCTAATTTCGTTTTCCGAAAAGCTTTGCG
>JANQKH010000789.1 GCA_028281215.1 Phycisphaeraceae bacterium
CGGCTGACGCGCGCCACGCCGTTCCCCGCCACCCATGAGTTGTTCACCAACAGCGTGCTGTGGCTGGCTGGCATGGATGAAATGATTGCCGCCAGTTCGCGGTCGCAGGACGTGGCACGCATCGCCGCCGTCTCACCGGCGGGGATGAAAACGTTGAAGGTCATCCTGCTGCTGGGTATGCCGTGCGGCGTATTGGTCATCGGGATGGGCGTGTGGTGGTCGCGCCGGGGTTGATCGCCTTCTGATTCTTCATCTGAGACTGATCAGACCACACGTTTGGTCATCGCACGGCGAATCTCGCGGTCGGCGTCTTTCTGTTTCAAATCCTGCCGCTTGTCGTGTTGCTTTTTGCCCGACGCGACGCCGATTTCGAGTTTGACGCGGCCGTTTTTGAAATACATCGCCAACGGCACGAGCGTCGTGCCTTTGGAACTGGTCAGCCCGAACAGGCGTTTGATCTCGCGCTTGTGGGCGAGCAGTTTTCGCGATGCGATGGATTCGTGGCCGTTGGCGCCGCCGGCATGCGCGTATTGGGCGATACTCACCCCGTGTAACCACAGTTCCATTGTCGCCGGTTCGACGCGTGCGAAGCCTTCGCCCAGCGACACCTGTCCCTGGCGGATCGATTTCACCTCGCTGCCGCGCAGCACGATCCCGACTTCCAGTTTCTCGTGGATGTGATACTGATGACGGGCCTTGCGGTTTTCGATGCGCGGCTCGCGTGAAGCGGGATTGTTTTTTTTCTTCGCCACGGGGATCGCGTGCCTGTTCGCTGTGGGCTCAACCCGTCTTCGACAGATCCGCTTCTTCGGTGTCGGACTTGTCTTCGAAGATGGTCTGAATGGCCGTGCGCGCAAACGTCATCTTGGTGTTGTTGTTTTCGTCGACCTTAACGACCACCTTGTGTTCGCGAACTTCCACGACGTTGCCCAGAATGCCGCCGATGGTCTGGATGCGGTCGCCTTTTTTCAGAGCGCCGAGCATCGCCTCGCGCTTCTTGCGTTCTTTCTTCTGTGTGCGCATCGAGAAGAAAATCATCAGCACGAACATGCCCAGCAGAATGAAAATAAACGGCCCACCCAGCGGGTTTTGATTCTGGTTGCCGGGTGGAAGGTTGTTCGGTTGATTGGGGACGGTGGTGGTACCGTTGCCGGTGGTCTTGCCGCTGTCGGTGGTGGGTTGGACCGGCGTCTCTCCGCCTTTTTGAATGCCGGATTTGCCGTCGCCGGCATCCTTGTTTTGAGCCAGGGTCAGGGGGATGTGATCGAACATGGTGCTTGTCCTTGAGGAGGTATCGGTTGAGGCGGGGAGGATGGAAGCACGGCTGGTTGGCGGGTGCGGCAGCGTCGTCAGCCGTCGGCGTCTGCCTTCGGCGCCGCAGCGTCCTGATCCTCGTTGACTTTGAATCGGCCCGTGGCGCATGGCCACTTCGCGTAAAGGGCAGACCAGTCATCATCGCGGATGGCGCTGCGAATGTCCAACATGAACCGCTGAAAGTGCCGTAAGTTGTGCAGGCTTACCAGAATCGGGCCCAGCATTTCGCCCGCCAGGAACAGGTGGCGAATGTACGAACGGGAAAAGCCTCGGCCGCAGGCGTCGCAATCGCAATTCTCATCGATCGGACGCGGATCGTGCGTGTACGTCGCATTACGCAATCGCATTTGGCCGGCGGGGGTGAAGGCGTTGGCGTTGCGGCCGTTGCGGGTCGGCAGCACACAATCGAACATGTCGACCCCCGCACGGACAGCCGTCACGATGTCACGTTCGTAGCCCACGCCCATCAGATAGCGAGGCTTGTCCGTAGGCAGTAGCGGGGCGGTGTGTTCGACCGCGGATTTCAGCGCCTCGGACCCCTCCCCGACCGCCACGCCGCCGATCGCGTAGCCGGGCAGATCGTGTTGTAAAACCTGCTGGGTACACCATGTACGTTGATCTAAATCCGTGCCGCCCTGGACGATGCCGAACAGCGCCTGATCGGCGGCCCGAGCGTGGGCTGATACACACCGCTCCAACCAGCGAATCGACCGCTCACAGGCCACTTGAACCCGAAGTTGGTATGAGTCAGCGGAAACGGCATGCCGTTTGGGACCTTTGAGTGAACTCGGGATGGGTACTGGGATCGAATCTGTAACATCTGTGAATTCATCACTTTGCGCAGGCGGGCAATCGTCAAACGCCATGATGATGTCCGCGCCCAGTTCGTTCTGGACCTGCATGGACCGTTCAGGGGTCAGTTCGACGCGCCGGCCGTCCAA
>JANQKH010000823.1 GCA_028281215.1 Phycisphaeraceae bacterium
AGATAGTTGATGTGCTTGCGCATCATTTTGCGAAGCAGCGCCGCCAGATCGCCGACCGCTTCACCGTGCCCGCTTACATCGGCGACGGCAAATCGCGCCACGCGGCCGGTAAAACAACTTGAAACGTAGTGCAGATCGCCGCCCCGGTCGGCGTCGCGGTACGGCCGGCTATAAACCCACGCGTCAATCCCGGGCACGCTTAACGTGGTTTCCACCGCGTGGTTGCCACCCCACACTTCCAGGCATCGGATGGCGTGGGTGGTGTCGGGTTGTGCGCTTGGTTCGGTCATCGTGTTCAAGTTTATCCGTGAAGATGTTGTGAATGGAAGCGAATGGGTTTGCACCGTGGCGAAAGCGACTGCCATGCCGCCGTGTCATTCATTCCTGGCACGCGCAGGATTACCGTCCCTGTTTAGCGGGCGATCGCAGATCGCCGAGCCCGTCGGGCCACACGCCGTTCATATCTTCGCCTCCAACACATCGCCGACGATGCGCACGTTGTACCGGCGCACTGCGTACACGTCAGCGTCGGGACACTTGCCGCTGTTGATGTCGAACGCCCAGTGATGCCACGGGCAGATGATGCAGCCTTCTTCAATGTGGCCGGCGGACAAACTCGCTCCCGCATGCGGGCAGCGGTCATCCAACACGCGCAGCCGCTCGACAAGTTCTTCATCCGATACCGCTTCCAACGGTTCGCTGACCGGCTCAGTCCAGAGCACGGCGAACATTCGGTTTTTCAGTTCAACATAGTGCACGCCTTCGCTCGGCAACGCGGACAATGGGCAAAGGGGCGTCCACACCAACGTGGATTCGTCCGGTTCCGACTGGTTGTCAACAAACGGATTTTCCATCATTCCGGGTCATTTGGATTCAAAGGCGACAGTTCGACCAGCAATGGGAAATGATCGGAGCCATTGCTTGTTCTGTCCACTTCCCGTCGCACGGTGACCAGATTGGGACTATGCAGACAGTGGTCGATAGGGATCTGTCCGAGCGCAAGCCAGCCGGAGGGCCATGTTGGTTGCCAGCCGAACCCGCGCGATGAATCGATCAGGTTGGTTCGGTCGATAAGCTGTCGAAAGGGCGCGGACCACGTTGTGGCGTTCAGGTCGCCGATGACAATGAACGCAGCATCGTCTGAGTTTGTTTCGGTTTGCTTGAGGCTCGCGTGCCAGTGTTCGATCGCTTCGAGCATGCGGTCGCGGCCGCGCACGCTGGCGCGATTCACCGGCGGTGTGGTGTGCACGCATAGCAGATGCACCGGCCGACCATGCCAACGTAGTGTCAGCTCAACCGACGGCACATCCGCCGCGCGGCGCGCCAGCCGCACGATCGAATTGTCCACCAGCGTCAGCGTGTCGGACATCGATTCCGTTCGCATCATGACCAGCACGCCGAAATTGTCGCTTCGCGCCTCGCGCTGCAACGTCTGGTAGCCGGACAAACCTTGTGAGAGCGCTTCGATCCACGCCTCGTCTGTTTCCTGAAAAAACACGATGTCGGGTTGCTGTCGCGCGATGGTGTCAATCACCGTATCGAAGGAACGGTTCGCGGTGTGCACGTTGACCGCGGCAAGACGAAGCGGCGCGGCGGTGTCGGTCGATTGCACATCGCGCTCCAGAAAAAGCGGAACGATCGCCGCCACATTGACCGCCACCCCGCACGCCAGCACCAATCCCGTCCGCCACGCTTTGAGTAACGCCGTTGCCACCACGCATACCACCAGCATGAGTAGGTACTGGAAACGGAAATGACTGAACAGGTCGACGATCCAGTGCCACTCGCCGGCGAATCCGAGCAACGTCGCCAACACAATGGGGAATCCAACGAGTTGGACCAGGCAAATGGTCGGCCGCATTTTGCGTTTCGGCTCCTGCACGGGCAACGATACGGCTTGAGACGGATGTGCGTTCATCGTGCGCTTTCGCTAGAATCCCCGCCCGACTTTTACCTGTTTTTAACGCGTTCTCATGGCACTTTTCATCGGATTGGATCTCGGCGGGACGAACATCAAAGCCGGCGTGATGGATGATTCCGCCGCCGTGCTGGGTAAGCTGTCCGTCCCAACCCGTGCCGAAGGCGGGCCCGACGCAGTGATCGCCAACATGGCCGACGCCGCACGACAGGTCGCCGACCAGGCCGGCGTGAACATCACCGACGTTGACATGATCGGCATCGGCACGCCAGGTCCGGTTGATCACGACGCCGGCATTGTGCTCGCCGCGCCGAATATGCCCGGCTGGTCCAACATTCCGATCCGCGACAAGATCAGCCAAATGCTCGATCGTCCGGCCGTGCTGGAAAACGATGCCAACGCTGCTGCCTTCGGTGAATTCTGGGCCGGCGCCGGACGCGACCTGTCCATCCGTCACCTGATCATGCTCACCCTCGGCACTGGCATCGGCAGCGGATTCATCGTCGATGGCCGCATCGTCCGCGGCGCCAGTGGCTACGGCGGCGAGGTCGGCCACATCGTCGTCGATCGCAAGGGCCCGACGCACACCAGTGGGTCGCCCGGTTGTTTCGAGCACTATGCCTCTGCGACCGGCACCGGCCGTCGCGCGGTGGAACTCATTCAGGGCGGTGGTGAATCCCGCCTCCAGGCAACCTACGACAAACACGGTGAAATCACCGCCGAGCAGGTCTTCGACGCCGCCAAGCAGGGCGATCACCTCGCCCTTCGTGTTGTCGATGAGGTGACCGACACGCTCGGCTTGGTCTGCGTCAACCTCTGTCGCCTCTTCGATCCGCAAATGATTCTCTTCGCCGGCGGCATGATTCTCTCCGGCGACTTCCTCTTTGACCGCATCCGCGCCGGGTTTATGAAATACGACTGGAAGATTCTCGAACCCCGCGTCAAGATTGTTCCCGCCGAACTGGGTAACGATGCCGGCATCGTCGGCGCCGCCGCCGTCGCTTGGGACGCTCATACCAACGGCCAGTAAATCGCATGGACTGTTGACCGTTTTCCAGCGTGCCATCATGCAGGCATGGCAATCAATTTAAGTCTGGTAATACCAATAGTTTAAGTCATGTGTTTGAAGTTGAGTTGCCCTGTCTCTCGATATGTATCGTTGTGTTCAGGGTGTGGTTGGAAGGCGGGTGTATGGTGGCGATGGGATGTTGCTGGGGCGGGTTTATTCCCGCTTTCAACTTCAGACTTTCCACCGCCTTCTTGGTGTTCTGTCGTCTCGCTGGACAGGCCGGGAGCGATCGCTATACTACTCGACTCGCTCCATCTGGTGGTGCCCGGTGGATTGGGGCTTATTGCAGGATTCACACAGACTTACGTTCGTCGTGGCGGACTTCACAGCGAAGTGGCGCGGCGATCAGTGTTACCCGCCACGTCCGGCGTTGTCCCGGCGACGCGGACAGTCGGACGTTGGGAGTCGGCCATGGCCAAGAAGCAGATTACATCGCAGTTCAAGATTCAGGCTCCCGGCGGTCAGGCGACCCCCGCGCCGCCGATTGGACCGGCACTGGGCGCGCACGGCGTGAACCCCGGCCAGTTCATTCAGCAATTTAACGCCGCTACCGCGCAGTTCAACGGCAAAGTTGTTGGCTGCGTGATCACGGTTTATCAGGACCGCAGCTTCGAGTTTGAAATCAAAAGCCCGCCGGCAGCAGTGCTCCTCAAAGACGCTGCGAAGATCGAAAAAGGCTCCGGCGTGCCCAACAAAGACAAGGTCGGCAAGGTCACCATCGATCAGCTCAAAGCGCTGGTCGAAGAAAAGAAAGGTGAACTGACCGGGCACACCGAAGAAGCCAACATGCGCATCCTTGCGGGCACGGCTCGCTCGATGGGTATCGAAATCGACGGCGAAATTGGCGGATGATTTCGAATTTCGGATATGAGATTTCGGATTGGCCGGCAGTCGCCTCTCTTCCGAACCGCTCAATCCGAAATCCAAAATCCGAAATGGGTTCACCATGCACCCTGAAGCATGGGAGATGGCTGACACGTCGGATCACGCCGCGTGTTGCATCGAAAGGAAACCTGTCATGCCCAAACGTGGCAAGCGCATGCGCGCCAACTATGAGAACTGGGATCCGTCGGTGGCGTTGCCGCTGGCCGACGCAGTCGCCAAGCTTCAGTCGTTTAAGAAAACGAAGTTCGATCAGTCGGTCGACATCGTGATGCATTTGGGCATCGATAGCCGACAGGCGGACCAGCAGGTGCGCGGGGCGCTGAGCATGCCGCACGGCATCGGCGCGACCAAACGCGTGATCGCCTTTTGCAGCGATGAAAAGATCGAGGAATGCAAAGCCGCCGGCGCGATTGAAGCGGGCGGCGCGCCGCTTGTCGAGAAGATCGAAAAAGGTTGGATGGACTTCGACGTCGCGGTTGCGGAACCGGCGATGATGAAGGTCGCCAGCAAACTCGGCCGCACGCTCGGCCCGCGTGGTCTGATGCCGTCGCCCAAGAGCGGCACGGTGACGCCGCAGGTCGTGGATGCGGTCAAGGAATTCGGGGCCGGTAAGGTCGAATTCCGCAACGACAAGGAAGGCAACATTCACGCCATCGTCGGCAAGATGAGCTTCGACACGAACAAACTGGTCGACAACGCCCAGGCGTTCATCGATCTGATCGTGAAGATGAAACCGTCGGCGGTGAAAGGTTTTTACGTTAAGAACGTGGTCATCAACGGCACGATGACGCCAGGCGTAAAAGTCGCGATCTGATTTAACCCTCAGCTTTGCCGGGGCATCGATCCCGCACTTGAGTTCGGGATACAAACAAGCTTTTGACCCCCGCAACATGCGGGGCGAAGACTGGAAACAAGCCATGAGTAAACCCATCAAAAATCTGATCGTCGACTCTTACAAGCGGCGGTTCGAAGGGCTGACCGGCGCCGTGGTGATCGACATTCGCGGTGTCGAAGCCAACGACAACAACGCATTGCGTTCAGAGTTGAACGGCAAAGGCGTCAAGGTCACCGTTGTGAAGAACAGCCTCGCCCAGCGGGCGTTCGCCGAGACCGACCTTGAATCGCTCAACGATCTGCTCGACGGCCCGTGTGCCCTCGCGTTCGGTCAAAACGAAGACGTGAGCGTCGTGAACGTCGCGCGGGCCTTGATCGATAAGGTCAAGGAACTGGAGAACCTCGAGTTCAAAGGCGCGGTGATGGAAGGCGTGGTGTTCGGCGCTGATGAAGTCGAAGCACTAAGCAAGTACCCGACGCGCGAAGAAGCCCAAGCTCAGATTATCTCGGTCGTGCTTGGCGCCGCCGGCAACCTGATCAGCACGTTCACCGGCGCAGGCAACGAGATTGCCAGCATCGTCGCGACAGTCGAAGACAAACTGGAGAAAGGCGAAGCGATCGAAAAAGTAGCGTAATTTCGGATGTCGGATGTCGGATTGCGGATTTCGGATTTGGATTTTCACCAAATGCGCGCCGCGAATAAATCCGAAATCCGAAATCGCAAATTCGAAATAAAAAACCCGCTTCCGACTGGCCCCACGGGGTTAAATGATCGACGGTCGATCACCTCTTGGAAGGGAAAACACGATTGGAGTTCGTTATGTCAGATGAAGCAGCAGTTGCAGAAGCGCCCGCGGCGGAAGTCGATGGCGCGATCAAAGAGTTGGGCGACAATATCGCCGGCCTCACCCTCAAGCAGGCGGTCGACCTGAAGAACTACCTCAAAGACGCGTACGGCCTTGAGCCGGCGGCGGGTGGTGCGGTCATGGTCGCCGGCGGCGGCGGTGGCGACGGCGGCGAAGAAGCCGAAGAAAAGACCGAGTTCGATGTCGTCCTCAAGGGCGCTGGTGACAAGAAGATTCAGGTCATCAAAGTCGTCCGCGAAGCGACCGGCCTGGGCCTCAAGGAAGCCAAGGAACTCGTCGACAACTGCCCCAAACCGCTCAAAGAAGGCGTCAGCAAGGAAGAGGCCGAAGCTTTGGCCGAAAAGATCAAGGAACAAGGCGGCGACGTCGAGGTCAAGTAACCTACCCGGATACGCCCGGACCCGAAGGCGGTACCAGCGACATCAAACATCGCTGGCGACAACCTCGCTTGGAACAACTGAATAGCCGAAATCACATAGCCGTCACCCGAAAGGGTGGCGGCTTTTTTTCAGGAACAACCGTCCGTGTTCAACTTCCAGCCGTCGGCATCGGCGAACCACTGTCGACGACGAGCAATGCATCGCCAACACAAACCGCACCGTCGGTAAGAATGCGGCCGAACACACCGCCGCGGCAGTCGGGTTCGAGTGCGTTCCTCAACCCCGCGTGTTGCCGGTCCATCATCGAGCAGGGATCGGTTTCGCCGAGCACGGCAATGGTGATTTCGCCGAGACGGATGGTTTGGCCGATGAGCGGTGCGAGCGACGGCGCATCGATGAGCACGTTGGCGCGGCGCGTGGTCCAGGGCAGAGCCTCTTCGTCAAGGCCAAGATCGGCGACGGTTTGTCTCCATTGCGGTTGCGAGAGCAACGTGACGCCGCGTTTGGAGGCTTTGCCGTGATCCTCTTCGATACCGTGCGTGGTGGTGATGGCAAGTTGCTCTCGTGTTTGCAATGCAGCGCCGCGACGTGGCCGCACCGCAAGACCAACAACGCAGCCGAAGGGTTGATCGTTGGTTTCAGGCATGGCACACCACGAACGCGTGACTTTGACTTGAATGGGTCATTCCTTGCCGTCCGATTTCGGCGTCGGCTTGTCATCATCCGATTTCGGCGTCGGCTTGCCGTCGTCCGTTTTCGGTGTTGGTTTGTCGTTGTCCGGTGCGGGGTTCGACTGTTCGTCTTCGCCTTGATCTTTGTCTTCCGGTTCATACCAGTTGCCGCGGAGCCAGTCGACGATGATTTCGATCGTCTGATCGTCCAGTTGGCCCGACGTGTGGAATGCGGGCATGTTGTATTTGGCACGGTACTTCTTGCGTTTCTCGGCTTTGACAGTCTTGTCATCGGTGTCACGCATCTTGGGCTTGTACCCAACATGCTCGGGATCACGAATGATGTCGATCATCCATTGTCGCGATCGATATCCGGTCAGGTCGGGTCCTTTTGTCGACCCATCGACATCCGCGAAATTGTGGCAATCGGAACATCGCAGTGCAATGTCTTCAAACAACACAGACGCGGCTGCGATCACCTTCTTGTGTTCATCGTTGATCTGCTTTTGTTGTTCCTTGTTCTCTCCAACCTTTCGATCCTGGGCAATCTTGTCAAAGAGATCGATTAGCTTAGCGAGGTTCTCATGATCTTCATCCAGATACTCAGGAATGTCCGAGTCGGTCACGTATTTGATCATGTCGCTATCTTTCGCGAACGGCGTGCCGCCGAAGTATTTCGTCGTGCCGATGTGCTTGGGATCAAAGAAGTCGACCAGCCACTGTTTCTTGTGGAAGTCTTTCAAGTCGGCCGCAGTTTGTGGGTCAGTCGGGATGTTGCCCAGGCCGTCGGTGCCGTCATAGCGGTGGCAGCTTGCACAGTGTTGGGCGAAGAGTTTCGGGCCTTGCAGTTTGGGGTCGCGCAGCATGCGCATGCGCATGCCGTCGACGGGAATGCCTGCGGGCGATTGCGCCAATTCAATGGCGCGTTGGCTTTCAATCTCCGCTTGGGCGAGCGCGGCCTGGAACTTTTCGTCCTTGCTATCGGCGACCAGTGCCATCACAGTCAACACGCCCGCGCCGATCAACACGGCAAACAACGCGAACACGTTGATTCGATGCCCGACCTTCGATCGCCCGAGGATCGGCATGAAGAACATAATTGCCATGATGATGCCGGGGATCACAATCGCGCCGAGGAATGGCGGCACGAGTTTGAGCAGGTAGAACAGGAAGAGGAAATACCACTCCGGCCGGGCGGCGGAGAATTCATCGCTCGGCTCGGCCGGCGCACTGAGCGGCGCGCCGTGGTGGTAGAACGGAAAGAAGAGCACAGCAGCAAGCACGGCGAGGCAGGCGACGCCGTCACGCAGCACCTGTGAAGGCCAGAACATCCCGTCGCGCGGCTTTTCGCCATCCTTTGGCGCCTTGGCGCAGTCAAACGAAAAGATGCGCGACATCATCGAGCCGCCGCGCGGCCGACTCGTGATGCCGTGCCGGCGGAACAAATAAATGTGCACGACGATCAAGGCAACGATCGCCCCGGGAATGATGCCGGCGTGCAGCGCGAAGAAGCGGGTGAGCGTGTGGTGGCCGTACTCCGATCCGCCGACCGCAAGCTGTTGCAGACCGTGCCCGACGTATGGCACGTTCTCGGCGAGTCCGGTGGCGACCTTGGTCGCCCAGTAGCCTTTCTGGTCCCACGGCAGCAGGTAGCCGGTGAGTCCCATCGCCAGGACGAGTTGCAGCAAGATCAGACCGATCCAGAAGTTGAACTCGCGCGGCGCGCGGTAGGCGCCATCGATTACGACCTGCATCAGGTGCAGCACGAGCAGGATGGTCATGGCTTGCGCGGTGTAGTGGTGGATGCCGCGAAGCAGCCAGCCGTACCACATCTCGTGCTGGATGTAGTAGACGCTTTCCCACGCGGTCTGGGAGCTTGGGCTATAGGCCATCCACAGAGCGATGCCGGTGACCGCCTGGATGAAGAACGTGAACATAAGCGTGCTGCCCCAGACGTATCGCCATCGCGCACCACCGGGAATGTGCTCAAACAGCGACGCCCTGATCAGCCCGCGAATGCCGGTGCGGTGATCGAGCCAGTTGATGATTGCTTTCATAGCGCTTTCTTTTCGGTGAGGCTGGAGCGGAAATTCTGGAACTGCACGCGAACGACGCCGTCGTCACCGACTTCGGTGGGCAGCGAGTCGAGGTCACGCGGGCTCATGGTGGGTTTGCCGATCGCGTTTTCGGGTCGAATCGATCCGTCGGCTTCAAACTCGCTGTTGTGGCAGGGGCAGACGTATGAGCCATCGTCCACGGCCTGCACAAAACAGCCGGCGTGGGGGCAGACGGCGTTGAACGCGACGACCGTGCCGTCCTTCTTCTTGTGCATGTACACCGCGCCGACACGAGCGTTGGGCACGGTGTTCCACGCGTCTTTGATTGTCTTGTATACGGTCACTTTGCGCGGCATGCCGTTGTCCGGCAGGGCGTCGATCGAGGTTACCGGCACGAACGGCGCTTTGCCGCTTTCGCGTCGCAACGGATCGACCACGGGCATCAACGCGACCACGGCGGGCACGATGCCGGTGACCGCGCCGACCACCGTTGCGCCGAAAGCGACGAGGAATGACCGGCGCGGCGGTTCGATAGGTTCATTGGAATCGGGGTTGCCGTCGGACGACGGCTCGTGCGGTGAGGTTGAGTTGTCCGATGTGTCCATCCATCAGGCTCCGGGAGGGTTGCGTTCCTTTTACCTCAAGGGCGAATCATCGATTATAGGGTTTTCTCGTAATCGCCCTCCGTGTGGTTGGCTTGGTTCTATTGGCGCTTGTTTCAGCGGCGGACTGGGTTACGCCGTTTCATTGGTCGATGGTAACCGTACCAGGGTCTATAATTGCAATGCGGAAGACCCAAAACCGCTTTTTCAGTGCACCATGCGTGATTCCCCTCGATTCATCCTTGCTCTGACAGGATGCTGGTTGCTGGTGGTTTTTTTCGCACCGCCAACCGCACGGGGCGCGGTCGATGACGCGGATGTTGATCGCGCGATTCGCAAAATGAAAAAGTATTTTTACGACCGGCAGCAGGCGAACGGATCGTGGCCGGACTACCGCGGCGAGCGCAACGAAGGCGGGGTGACGGCGATTGTGACGTTGTCGTTGCTGGTCAGCGGCGAGTCGATGCAGCATCCGAAGATCGCCAAGGCGTTGAAGTTTCTCCGTGACGCGAAAATGACCGGCACATATGCCATGAGCCTGCGCGCCCATGTGTGGTCGTACCTGCCGGACGGGTACCTGCCGCTGCTGGAGGAGGACGCCAAGTGGTTGCTTGATGCATCGTCGAAACATGAGTTGGGGTTGTTCGACTACACCGCGAACCCTTCCGGTCGCGTGGATCACAGTGTCACGCAGTACGGCATGCTGGGTTTGTGGCAGGCGTCGAAGCGCGGGATCAATGTGCCTGCTAAGTTCTGGCAACGCATCAACGGGCACTTCACCACGGCGCAGTTTCCGACCGGTGGTTGGGGATACAACCTCGACCCGGGCAGCGAACGCGAATCGATGACGCTCGCCGGTCTCACGGCGTTGTTGGTCGCGCAACAGGAACTCTATCGCGATTCGCGTGGGGCGAATCTCAAAACCCAACGCGTGATCGACAAGGGTCTCGCATGGATGGACAAGCGATTCACCAACGGCACGACCTACTATTCGCTTTACGGTCTCGAACGCGTCGCACTCGCCAGCGGCACGCGGTATTTCAACGGCCGGGATTGGTTTCAGGCCGGCGCGAATAAAATCGTCGCCTCCGTGCAAAAAAACGGCCACCTCAGCGGCGGGCACGGCGGTGAAGATGTCGCAACGGCGTTTGGTTTGATGTTTCTCGCGCGCGGCCGGGTACCTGTGTGGATCAACAAACTCGAAGTGCCCGGCCAGCGTTGGAACAATCGCCCGAACGATCTCTACTTCCTCACGCATTACCTGAGCAACCTGCGCGAAGGGGAAATCAACTGGCAGAGCATCAACATCAACCGCAAGCCGGAAGACTGGCTGATCGCGCCGATGGCGTACCTGTCCGGCACGGCAGCGATTCAACTCACCGATGTGCAGAAAGCCAACCTCAAACGGTTCATCGATCTCGGCGGTTTGCTCTGGTGCAACGCAGAGAACGGATCGAAACAGTTCGAGGCGTCGATTCGCAGACTGGCCGCCGAGTTGTACCCGCGTTTGAAGATGAAACCGCTGCCGCCGGAGCATCGGCTTTACGATTCACTGCACGCATTGCCGAAGCGCGGCAATCAGATGATTTTCAGTATCTCGAATGGTGCGCGGGATTTGATCGTCATGCCCGATCGTGATTGGGGATTCGCGTTTCAAAGCGACACTTCGCCTGGTGATGAAGTGCACTGGAAACTGGTGAGCAATTTGTTCGCGATGGGCACGGAGCGCGGGCGGTTTAACAATCGGTTGGAGCCGGTGTTGCCCACGCGGCAGAAACGCGAAGCGAAAGGGCAGATCACGATCGGCCGCGCGGCGTACGACGGCATGTGGTTGCCGGAGCCGGGACTGTGGGACATCGCCGGCATCTACGTTTGGAATCGAACGGGCATCGTCGTCAAACCGGTCGATATCGAACTGGAAAAGCTCGGGCAGTTTGAAGGTCCGTTGGTGCACATGACGGGGACGTACGCGATCCGACTCAACGACAATCAACGCGCGGCGATGAAGGCATATGTATCGCGCGGCGGCACGATCTTGATTGAAAACGT
>JANQKH010000832.1 GCA_028281215.1 Phycisphaeraceae bacterium
TGCCAATCACGCGGACGATTCTGGTGCTGGCGGCGCTATCGATGGCGGGCTTGCCGCCGTTCTTCGGGTTCCTGTCAAAAGAAACGTTGTATCACGGCCTGCTGCACACCGAAGCGGTCACCGGCGCGACCAAGTGGCTGATCATTTCGATGAGCGTGCTCGCCAACGCGTTCGTCTTTGCCGTCAGTTTCAAGCTGATCTTCGGCCTGTTTGGCGGCGACGAAACGGAGAAAGCCGAACACGCACACGAAGCCGGCAAAGGATTGTGGATGCCCGCCGCGGCGGTCGTATCCATGGTCGTGATCTTCGGCCTGCTCGGGTTCACGCCCGGCACGGAAAACCTGGTCAACTGGCTATCATCCGATCCCGACGCCCACAATCACATGTCGCTGTTGCCGTGGCATTGGGAATTGCAACCGGTCGTCCTTTCGCTGGCGACGATCATCACCGGCATTGCGATTTACCAGAACCGCAAGCTCGTGATCGCCATGCAAGACGCCATTGCAAATGCCATTCCCAGCATGCAGGCGATCTGGGATCGTATGCTCGCGTGTGTGACGTGGGGCGCAACGAAGTTCGCCGACAACTGGCAGCGAGGTTCGTTGCGTTGGTACTTCACCGGCATCCTTGGTTTCCTGGCCGGCATGACCTTGCTGGCGTTCTTCCGCAGCGGGTTGCAGTTCAAAGAACTGAATCCGGACATCGACGACGCAGTCAACAAGACATGGTACGGCATCGCGTTGTGCGTCATGCTCTGCTTCTCAGCCATGATCTTGGTCCGCGCCAAGACGCGACTGCAAGCGGCGGTCGCAGCGACGGCGACCGGATTTCTCACCTCGTTGCTGTTTGTGGTGTACCGCTCACCGGACATTCTGCTCACGCAGATTCTGATCGAAACGGTGTCAACGATTTTTGTGTTGTTGATCCTCTACTTCATGCCGCCGTTCCGCAAAGAAAATATGACGCCGATCACTCGCGTCACCAGCGCAATTGTCGCCTGCAGTGTCGGGCTGGCGATGTTCCTCTGTGTGCTGTTCGTGACGGATGACAAGTTTCGCTACGAAAACAACCTCGCGGACGATTACCTGGCGCGGGCATTCGATGAGGCGGACGGAAAGAACGCGGTGAACGTGATCATCGTGGACTTCCGCGCCATTGACACCACCGGCGAAGTGCTGGTCCTCGTCACCGTCGGCATGCTGGTGTTCGGCCTGCTCCGATCACGACGCAAGAACAAAGTCGACGATTCACCAGAAACAACAGAGACGACCGAACCAACGCCCAATGTTTGAGTGAAACGCGAGCGGTGATCTTCGATCGCTGGCTAAACGGAATGGAATAGCAACGCGAAATGATTTCGCTGATGGATTGAACAAAACAATGTCTGATTCGAACACCAACCTGAACTACCCGCTGCCGGACCCGGCAGAAGAGGTCGGTTCGCCGATCCTTGCGACGGTCGCGCGGTTTGCCGTGCCGTTAACGGTGTTTGTGTCGGTCATCATTTTCTTTCAGGGCCACAACAAACCGGGCGGCGGCTTCATCGCCGGCGTGCTGGCGGCCGCGGCGGGCGCGATGGGTCTGCTTAGTTTCGGCACGCGATGCAGCGCCGCGTTCTCGTGGTGGAAAGTGCTGATCATCGCGCTGTTGGCGTTTCCCACAGCCGGTGGGATCGCAGCCGGGCTCACGCTGGTCGTCGGCGCGGCGTATCGCGGCACCGTGCATCGAGCGACCATCGCCAGCTATCCCTGGTGGAAGGTCTCCGTCATTGGCTTGTTGATTGCCATTGCCACCGGCATGGTGCCGTACTACCTCGGCCACGGCTTTATGAATCACGAAACGTTCCACGTGTCTTTGCCGTGGGGCGAGGAACACCTGCCCACCGCGACGTTCTTTGACATTGGTGTCTACCTGATCGTGTTCGGCACGTTGATGACAATCTTTGTGGAACTGGGCCTGGAAGATCGTCTTTCCGAACCGGAAGTGATCGAAGAAGAGGAGGATTCACGATGAATCTCTTCCTCGCGGTGACCATCGGCGTGTTGTTCGCCGCCGGCACCTACATGATGTTGCGGCCGAACCTGATCCGCATCGTGTTGGGCATGGGTCTTTACTCCAACGCGGTCAACCTGCTGATGATCGCGTGCGGTGGCTACGCTAGTGACCGCGCTGCGCCCTTTGTGGACGGCGAAGGCAATACGGAAGCGACCAAACTTATGGACCCGCTGCCGCCAGACATCATTCTGACCGCCATCGTGATCAGCTTCGCGGTCGGCGCGCTGTTCCTGACCGTCTGCTACCGCGTCTATCTCGATCACGGCACGGACAACCCCGAAGAACTGCCCAACCACGAAGACCCGGACGAAGGCCCGGGCAGCGATGATGGGCACGATGCTGAACAAGACGAAACGAAGGACGCGACGAGTGACACACAAGAGGACGGCGATACACAAGACGACGACAAAGACAACGGCGTGCCGAACGTGATCGCTGAGCTGTCGCAACCCAATCCGGACAGCCCGCGAGAAATCGTACCCGACCAGAAACAGGAACAGATCAAGGACACCAACGAATAATCCATCCGTCTTTTTTGAAAGATGGAAACGCCAGAAGACACAACCATGCCGAGCCTGATCCTTCCCATCATGATTCCCTGCGTCACGGCAATTCTGCTGTGCCTGGTGAACGGCCGATACCGGTTGGAGAAACTGATCGCGCTGGTCGGCAACGCCGCGCTGGTCGGCTTCATCTTCTGGTTGCTGTTCCACGTCAAAGACAATGGCGTCCAATCCACCGTGCTCGGCGGATGGGAAGCGCCTTTCGGTATCGCCTTCGTCGCCGACATGCTTTCGTGCATCATGCTCTGCTTGTCCGGCGCGGTCGGGTTTGTCGTGTTGCTCTACACCTTCAGCACGGTCACCCAAAAGCAACAGAAGTATTTTTTTTACCCGCTCTACAATATCGTGTTGATGGGCGTGAACTGGGCGTTTCTCAGCGGCGACATCTTCAATCTGTTTGTTTCCTACGAAGTCATGCTCATCGGTTCTTACGGCATGATGATGGTCGGCGCATCAAAAGCACAAGTGCGCCAGACGATGAAATACATCGCCATCAACGCCGTGGGTTCTTCGTTCTTCGTCGTGGGTGTCGGTCTGCTCTACGCCACCATCGGCACCACCAACATGGCGGAGATGGCCGACCGCACCGCCAAGCTGACCGGTGACCAGGCAACGCTCGTCAACGTGATTTCCACCGTGCTGATGGTCGTCTTTGGCATGAAGACGGCGGCGTTCCCGCTGTTCTTCTGGTTGCCGGACACCTACCCCGTCGTGCCCACCGGCGTGAACGGGTACTTCGCCGGCCTGCTGACCAAAGTCGGCGTCTACTCTCTGCTGCGTGTGTTCGTCATGTGCTTCCAGCAACCCGGCGCGGAGATCGCCCTGAACATCATCCTGGCGATGAGCGCGTTCACCATGTTGCTCGGCGTGCTCGGCGCGATGTGTCAATGGGAGATCCGCAAAATCCTTTCATGGCACATCATCAGCCAGGTCGGTTACATGGTGATGGGCATCGGCCTGTGCGGTGCGGTGATTGTCGGAACCAACGGGGATGTTGACAACGAAGCGACTGACATGGTGCGCGAGCTGGCGATCGTCGGCACGATCTTCTATATCGTGCACCACATCATCGTGAAGAGTTGCCTGTTTCTGGTCAGCGGCATCGCGGAGCGCGTGACCGGCACGCAGGAACTGAAGAAAATGGGCGGCGTGCTGGACATTTCACCGGGCGTGGCGGGGCTGTTCCTGATCGCTTCGTTCTCACTGGCGGGCATGCCGCCGTTCAGTGGTTTCCTCAGCAAATTCGTGGTCGTCAAAGCCGGCCTCGCGGCCAGCGAATGGCTGGTGGTGACGGTCGCGATAGTGACCAGTTTCTTCACGCTCTATTCGATGACGAAGATCTGGTCGTACGCATTCTGGCGCGGCAAATGCCGTGAAAAGCCGGCCGGCCGATACCGCGCGATGATGGTGCCCACCGGTGTGCTCGTGATCTTCACCGTGGTGATGGGCCTGTTCGGCCAACCGTTCTACGACATCGCCGAGATAGCCGCCAAGGATGTGCAAAATCCCAAGGCATACATCGATTCGGTGTTGAGCCACAGGAACCCGAAAGCGTCGCCGAAGATGGTGATGGACAATCCCGCTCCCTTGCGTGATGGATCGTCAGAAAGTGATACACAACCGCAACTCGAAAACACGCTCACATTGACGGAAGGCGACAAGACTGAACCCACAGAGGGATGGACGCACCAGCTATTCGCCCTCCCTCAAAGGGAGGCAAGTTCGATCCTCGAGACCATCGGAGGCGCCGAATGATTCATCCGCGACAGATCGTGCGCTTCGTTCAATACGCCGGCGTCTTCCTCAAGGAGTTGGCGGTCGCGAACTACCAGGTGGTCAAGATGGTCATCGCGCCGGAGCTGCGCATCAAGCCCGGTTTCATCACCGTGCCGATGGACGCGAAAACTGACTTTGAAGTCACCAGTCTCGCCAACTCCATCACACTGACGCCCGGCACGATTTCCGTGCACGTGCCGCACGAACGCGAAGCGATTGTGATTCACGCGATCGACATCGGCGACGATCCCGACGAAGTTCGCCGCGCGATCAAGGAAACCCTGGAGACGGGCATTCTGAACTGGACTCGCCCGGAAGGCTACGAATACACACCAGCCGCCAACGACGCACAGCCCGAATCAAACGACGCGACGGAGAGCACCGAAATCGAGAACCCGAATGAGCAGCAACCATCCGACTCTGATTCCTGACCTTTGAACACCAACCGGTACATTCCAATGTCCGACGCCCTCCAATTCGTATGCCAGCTCTGCCTCGCGGCCATGTTTGTCGCCGGGCTGTTGACGCTGTTCCGTTTGTTGATCGGTCCCCGCGCCGCCGACCGCGCGGTGGCGATGGACCTGCTGACCAGCGTGTTCATCGGCATCATCTGCGTGCTTTGCATGATGTGGGACGAGACGTGGTACTTCGACGCCGTGTGGATTCTCACACTTGTCGGCTTCATCGGCTCGGCGGCGATCGCGCGCTACATCGAGAAAGGCAAGGTGTTTTGATGACCGTGATTCAGGAAATCATCGTCGGCAGCACGTTGCTGCTCGGCACATTTCTGATGGTGGTCGCGGCGCTGGGCCTGGTGCGCCTGCCGGACGTGTTCTGCCGCATGCACGCGGCGGGCAAAGCGGGCACGCTGGGCATCAGCCTGATGATTCTATCCGTGATGATCGATCCGCCGAACGGGGAATGGAGCGTGATTTTCCGCGGCGCGCTGGCAATCTTCTTTCAGTTTCTGACCACCCCTGCCGCGACCCATCTGCTGTCCCGCGCCAGCTACATCGCCGACTACCCGCTGACCGACCGCACGGCATTGGACGAACTGAAACTCTTCCTGCCCTCGCGCCCGGACGAGTACTATGGCGGACATGAATGAGCATCCACTGCTTCTGATGCGAATCTTCACCACCCTGCTTCTCGGTTTTGCCATCGTCGCGTGCTCGCCCGGCATAAATGATGGCGGAACGTCAACGGGTAAACAGGACGTGGAGGATGGTGGGTCGGTCAAGAACGCGCACCGTGACAAAGCCCAAGCATTTTTCAACACCCTTTCGAAAGCCCGCACCAAAGAAGAGGAGCGAGCGGTTGTGACTGAGCTGGCGAATTGGATGAACGTCCACAACTACAAGGTTGAAGTAACAGAAGAAAACGGCGCCCACGTTCTGGCTTGCCCATATTTCCCACCGGTGACCCCGTGGGTCAAGCACACGTTTGTTGACGTTAAACACTTGGAATTGCTACCCCAACTCGAACATTAGGTATTGCAAGGGCCGCATCACTTTCTGACCGGGATTCAGGGTACGATTCCTACGTTGGCGACAATGATGCGCCACCGGCAAAGAATTGATGAAAGCCCGCCATCTCAATCCCATTTACTGGTTCAGATCCCTCTGCAGTGGGACGGCGATGCCGTTGCTCGGCAAGGAACTGACCGAGCAGGCGGCGCGCAAGCGCACATACGTGGTGCGGACGATCTATGCGGTCGTTCTGTTCACCATGACAGCGTTTTTTCTCGCGGCGTTTCTGGATCAAGCCGAGCGGCGCGGGTTTGGGCCGTTTTCCAA
>JANQKH010000854.1 GCA_028281215.1 Phycisphaeraceae bacterium
AGCAGCCGGCGCTGCCGTGCGGGTCAACGGACAAGGCCGCGGCGCCCACCACGGCGCGGGGAATGACCGTCGGCTCAACGGCAAGGCGATGGTCGGTACGCAGGGCAGTCACGCTGACACCGCACACGCAGGCCGTCATGCTCATGCGGGCGGCCAACCGATCGGGCAGTTGCTTGCGGAGGAAACCGCCCAGTCGGTGCGCGACGCCGTCGACCAGTTGCCCGAACCGCAAAAGAGCGTGCTGGTGATGAAACTGTACGGCGACCTGACGTTCGACCAGATCGCCCAAGCGAACGACGAGCCGTTGTCAACCGTCGCCAGCCGCTACCGCCGAGCTCTGGAAAAACTGAAAGGCCAACTGCAACCGATGACTTCATAATCAGTCCGAAGCGCAAGCGAGGGACGCAAGAAAACAAAACCAACCCCCGCCAACGCAAAGACAACCCAAAGGCCATCACGCCATGAACCAAGACCCCAACCCCCAACCCCCCAACCACCAACCGGATGATGCGTCGCCCGATCCGGACGCGATGAAAGTGGAGCAACTGCTGCGCGCCACGCCGCTGCGTCAGCCGGGCGCTTCGCTGGATGAACGCATCTTTTCCGCGATGGCGGACGTCGATGCCCTCGTCGCACCCACAAGCACGCCCCCCAGCACATTCATCACGCGCGACCACGACGCGGTTGAAATCAACGCCACACCGGCGCGGTTCATCTTTTCGCGATGGCTTGCCGGCGCTGCTGCGCTGGCGGCGTGTGTCGCACTCGTCGTTGTCATCATGAACAGCAGCGAAACGCCGCCCATCCACAACGACCAAGGCTCCATCCACGCCATTGATTTTGATCCCGTTCGCATCGAGCACGTGTATTCCGACGTCGAACCCGAGGGCGTTGTCTTCGTCGATGATGACACGCCTGTGCAGCGGTATCGCCGACAGACCGTCGAACACGTGCAACTGATTGACGACAAGCGCAACATTCGGATCGAACTGACGGTGCCGCAGGAAGACGTCATCGTCATGCCGGTGAATTACGACTGAACGGCCCTTGATGGAATGGGCGTCCCACCCGTCAATGGACCATGACGACAGGCAAGACGCCTGTCCCACCAGAGTTCGTATCGGAATCATGCACAAATCCGGCCCGCCGATCCGTCTAGGCTGTAGAACGACGCACCGACGTTTGCTTCCAACCACTCCCACAGACTGAGGCGACAGCCCAGGAGCTCTGTGATGACCGCGAAACCCGCCACCCGATTCTTTTCAACCTCTTTGCCTGCGACTGCTGTTGTTGCCATGTTCGCCCTATTCACCATGTTGGCATGTGTGGCCTTCACGTCGCCGGCGCACGCCGACGACCCCAAGCCGTCCAGTTCATCCCAGAAAACCAAAGCGAGCCAGACACGACCGACCAACCCCGCCCGGCCCGCAACAGCAACCCTCAAAGCGATTCACCCCAACGGCAAAGCAAACGACAATCCCCTCGCCGGCCAGAACATTGAATTTGAAATCAAAAAAGGCCAGGTCAACCCCGACATTCAACTGCGCGTGGTCGACCCCGAGCAGGCCAAGCGCATCAAAGCGCTTTTTGCGGCACCGGTGATGAACGTGAAGATGCGCGACGTTGCTTACCTCGGCGTCGCCACTGCACCGGTATCGCGCGAGCTGGGCGTGCATCTGAAACTCGCCGAAGGTTTCGGGCTCATGGTTGTGCACGTCGAAAAAGACAGCCCCGCCGCCAAGGCCGGCCTTCAACCCGACGATGTGCTCCACAAGCTGGGCAATCAACTGATCATCAACACCGAACAACTCGGCACGCTCGTCCGTTCGCATAAGAAAGACGACAAGATCAAGCTCACGTTTTTCCGTCGGGGTGAATCGAAAACAGTGGAAGCCACGCTCGCCGAACGCAAGATGCCCGTGCAACCAAAGACGCAGGCGTTTCAATTGCGCAACCTGCCCATGCAGCCGGGCATGTTCCAGCCGCAACCGGGCCAGGCCAAGCGCATTCAACTGCATCGCAACCTGCCGGCGCCTGTCCCCGGTCGCTTTCACATCGCACCGCGTCTGCACATGAAGTGGCACGACGGCACGCACGAACTGACCATCACGCAGAAAGACGGCAAGAAGCATCTCATCGCCAAAGACAAACAGGGCAAGGTGCTGTTCGACGGGCCGATCGACAGTGATGACGATCGCAAAGCCGTACCGGACGCGATCAAGCCAAAGCTTGAGAAGTTGGAAAAATCCACGCGGATGCAGTTCCAGCCATTCAACGGCGACGTGCCGCAGACCATCCCCGGGTTAAAGCAAGGCAACGCGGATCATCGTCGGCTGATGCAAACGCTTGACGAGATTCTCAAGTTGCAGGCCCAACAGCGTCAGCCTCCCGCCGACCGCGCCAAGCAGCAAGCCGACCGCAGCATCGACGAACTGCGCCAGCGGGTTCACGACGATTTGCAGGCGCAGTTGGCGAAACTTGAACAGGAAATCGAACAGTTCAAAGCCAACGCCCGGGCGGCCGGCCAAAACCCCGGCCAACGTCTGTTCGCCACGTCACTGGCGACCGCCCGATTCTCTGACGGCGAACACGCGCTGGAACTGAAAGTCAACCAGGACGGCAAACACCTGATCGCCCAAGACAATGAAGGCACGGTGCTGTTTGAAGGTCCGATCGACACCGAGCAGCAACGCCAGGCCATTCCCGCCAACCTTCGCGGCAAACTGAAAACGCTGGAAGATTCCACCAAGATCAGCGTGCGATTCAAAGCCGGTCGCCTGACACCGTGATCGATGGCAGCAGAGCGGACATGCCTGTCCGCCGAGACTTCACGTTTCTTCTTTTGAATACCACCCCAAATCAATGGGAGTAGTGGCACGGGCCGGACGTTCCGCCCGGCCACTTTTTTGTGCGCTCACATCACCTTAAACCCCCGCCATCCGTTTAGCCGCGTCGCTCGCAACGCGCTGGGGTAGTCTCATTCGTCCGCGAAACAGAGCGCGTCGCAAGCGACGCGGCTAAACAGAAGCGATACGTGAAGGGAAACAACCCACGCGCGCCGGAGCTCACGCAACAACACTACGATCACTTCGCGATTCGGTACAAATGTTGCTCCGTGCGAACAAACAATGCGTCATCTACAGCCGCGAACGTTGCGAACGCACGTTCTTTCATGTCGAACTTCGTTGGGTCAACGAACGTTTTGCCCGGCTTGAGCACCAGTGCCTCGCCCTGTTCGTTGATCATGTAAATCTTGCCGTCCGCGTAGATCGGTGACGCACTGTACGATCGGCCGACGCGTTCCCGCCAATGCACGTCGCCCGTCTTCGCATTCACACACGACGCCACACCGCCGTCGGCGAACAGGTACAACGCATCGCCGATCAGCAACGGCGAAGGCGTGTGCGGCACGCCGCGCGTTAATGTCCATGCGACATGCGTATCGGTGATGTCGCCTTTACCGGTCGGACGAATCGCGTACAGCACCGGCCGATCGAAACCACTGCACACGAAAAGCAGCCCGCCATCAATGTCCGGCGCATAGACCGGCCGCGGCACGACGGAATACCCTTCGCCGTAACGCACGGTCCAGATCGCTTTGCCGTTGTCCGGGTCATACGCGACCACACCACCGCTGCCCTGGCTGATCACTTGTGTCTTACCGTTCACCTTGATCGCCAGCGGTGTGCCGAAGGAAAATGTTTTCTTCGGTTTGGTCGTCCGCGCTGTACGCCACGCTTGTTTGCCGTCAACCGTGTTGAGCGCGATGATGAACGGATCACGGGCGCCGTCACAACTGAAGATGAGTTTGTCGCCGACGACCACCGGCGATCCGCCGTTGCCGTGCACCGGTCGATAGTTGATCGTCGTTCGCCATTTGGTGTTGCCGGCAAGGTCGAGGCAGGCCGTGCCCATGTGCCCGAAGTGGACATAGATGCGATCCTCTTGGATCACCGGCGTCGCACTGGCATAACTGTTTTTCGAATGCCCACGCGGCGCGCCTTTGCCTTGCTCGAACAGTTTCACCTGCTTGACCAGTTTGCCGCCTTTCGCGTCGACAATCTGCAACACCAGGTCATACGTCCCACCGGATTTTGGCACCGCCGCGGTCAGATACACCTTACCGTTGGCAATCACCGGCGACGACCAACCCTTGCCCGGCAGCGGTTGCTTCCACGTGACGTGGTCATCGTCGGCCGACGTCCCCCACGTGGTCGGCAGACCTTGCACCGTCGCATGACCCTGCCCCGAGGGGCCGCGGAACTGAGGCCAGTCGTCGCCGAGCACACCGGCCGCCAGAAACACGGGGATGAAAACCGAAATCGTCAGCGAACGGATCATGATGCACCTCGAATCGAAACGCGCAGTTTAACGGCAGGCAAAAGCGCATGGTTTGCCGGTACACTTGCCCCACCAACCCACTCTTGGACGGACGATGAAATTCACGATGCCAGCCAGACTTCGTCACCCACTCACCGGGAACCACGCCATGATTCAATCGTATCGCCCATTCACCCGCTGTACCCTCCTGATCGCGCTCAGCGTGCTTACCGCGTGCGGCGGCGATTCGTCGGACGGAACACCCAACAAAGACAGTCAACCCGGCACCGACCGGAAGACCCTTCTTCAGGCGCGCGAAAACTTTCAAACCAAACTCTCCCGCCGACAGACCGCAGGCCATCCCGTCGATCAACCTCCAAACAGCCCGCAAGGCAAGGGGTTTTCCATCGTACGGTACGACGCGCCGGGCGGGCACCAATACCCGGCGTATCTATACACACCGCTCGCGCATACGGACAACGAAAAGCTTCCCGCGATCATCTGGATCACCGGTGGCGACTGCAACACCATCGGCGATGTCTGGTCGCCCGCGCCGCGCGACAACGATCAAACCGCATCCGCTTACCGCGACGCCGGCATGATCATGATGTTCCCCTCCATGCGCGGCGGCAACCAGAACCCCGGCCCACGCGAAGCGTTTCTCGGTGAAGTGGACGATGTGATCGCCGCTCGTGACTGGTTGGCCAAACAGCCGGGCGTCGACCCCAATCGCATTTACCTCGGCGGTCACTCCACCGGCGGCACACTCGCCCTGCTGGTCGCCGCATGCTCCGGTAAGTTCCGCGCGGTGTTCTCCTTCGGGCCGGTCGACAACGTCGCTGGCTACGGCCCCGAAATGCTGCCCGTGCCGCTACACGAGCGCCAAGAAATCAAACTCCGCTCACCCGGTCCCTGGCTCAACGACATCAAGACACCAACGTTCATCATCGAAGGCACCCGCCAATCCAACCACGATTCGCTGATCGCCATGCAAAACTCGGGGAATCCGAACGTGCACTGTCTGCCGGTGCAGGGCGCGGATCATTTCGACGTGCTGTGGCCGACCAACAACGTGATCGCAGCCAAAGTGCTCCAAGACACCGGCGACGTGTGCAATATCAAGTTGAACGCCACCGAACTGAACCGCGCGTGGGCGAAAGCGCCTCGGTGATGGTTCGGTGTGATGCCCTTGGCGTAGTGTTTGGTGCCACTGGCAGCTTGCCTGCCAGTGCAAAGGTCGATCAGCTAATACATGACCCATACAAAATTGGTGGTTCAATCCCATCCGTCCGTCAACCCGTGAACGATCAGGTTTCCATCAAGTGTTGACTCATCGCCGTGATAAAAGTGCCAACTCGACCACTCCCATTGGTCCGTCGTTTTACACAGATTTCGGCGAATCGGGTTTTCGTGAAGGTAATCGATCATAACCTCAAGTTTGGCCGAGTCGTCGATGTTGCGGTCATATCCCGAACCTTCCTGCCAAGAACGAAATGTGGTTTTGTCTCGCCTTTCTCGAACCATGAGTTTGCCGAGACGTGAATCCTTGTGCTCCTGCATCCATTGCTTGATCCGAAAAGATGATGGTTTCTTGATGGCAAACAGCAACTGCGAGATCGTGCCGGCTTCAGCTTGAGGGAAGACGATCAGATGTACGTGCTCCGGCATGAAAACATATGCGACCAGTTCATAATGATGGCGCTCCACGGCCCGGTTGATTGCTTTGCCGAGGATTGAACGGAACACATCGTTATCAAGTAAGGGAAAACGACGATAACACGAGAACGTCAACTCATGGGCCTGTCCCGGTGAGTCGAAGTGTTTGACCCGCTTCCGATGAAATCGGGGATCGGTCATGCACAGTCATCGTACTGCCATTGCACTGGCAGGCAAGCTGCCAGTGGCACCAAACACATGGCGACAACGAGGCCTTGTCCTTGTCGAATCACGGACCTTGCTGATCTGCAATTCCCACACAAGTCGGCGTGATTCTCAATTCACTTGTCGTAAAAACCAACCCAAAAAACCATTTACAATTTAGCCGTACCTCTTTATAATGAATTCTTCTGTCTTTCACACACCTGATTTTCTTTTCAGGAAGGGAATGCAATGAGAAACACTGTATTAGCGATCACGATCTTCGCCTTCATGGCGGCGGGGTCATTCACCCAGTCAGCACAGGCGTTGCCCGTGACGGACAACCTGCGGCTCTGGCTTGACGCCGGCCAAGGTGTGTCCACCGTCGGCAATGCCGTGAGCGCATGGAACGACATCACCATCGGCGGCAACTTCGTCGCGGACAACGTCTCCCAAGCCAACGCCGGCGCTCGGCCGACCTTCGTCCCCAATGCGATCAACGGCTTGCCCGCGATTGACTTCGACGGCAGCAACGACGCCCTGATCAACGGCTCGACCGGGCTCGGCTTCACCGGCAACCCCGGTGCGACCATCTTCTTCGTCGGCAACGCGACGTCCGGCGGCGAAGACCGTTTTGTGGCCTTCGGCGACACCGGCGGTTCACGTTCCTACCAGTTGGGCGCCGACCCCAGCTGGCGTTTCAACAACGGCAACAACCGCTTTGCCACCACTCCGCTGAAGAACATCGGCAACTTTGTCGCCGCGTTCCGCATTGACGCCGGCGATACCTACAACCAGTCCGAATACTTCCTCAACGGCCTGACCCCGGCAGCCTCAACCGGCTCGGGCGGTGGCGGCAATCAGGCCAATCTCATCGACGATGAGTTGGCGGTCGGCGCGGGCTGGTTCGCGGGCGGCGCGTTCAACAACCTCAACTCCTTCCTCGACGGCCAGATTGCTGAATTGATCGTCTACGAGGGCGGCCTGTCCGACGAAGACCTCAACGCCGTCGGCTTCTTTCTGCAAGACAAGTACAACATCGACGCGGCGTTCATCAGCACCGCCGTGCCGGAGCCGACGACAATGGCCCTCGGCCTGCTCGGCGCCGCCGGCTTGCTTGCCCGTCGACGACGCGCGGCCTGAAATCAGTATTGAATCGAAAAGATCATGAAACGCACGGCGTCTTTGGACGCCGTGTTTTTTTCTGGGGTCGAATCAAGAGTGGTTGGCATCTTGGGCTACTGGCGGTTGGCCGATGCCACACTTTGGCTTTGCTGCGCGGCTTG